>NZ_JBFRIY010000017.1:50549-86562 GCF_041468565.1 Shewanella sp. 10N.286.54.B9 | reverse complement strand
TTAATGGAATTGGTATTACTTAATTCTAGCCACAAAAAAGCGCCCAACAAATGAGCGCTATATCGTGTCTACTGGTTTTACTTGCCGACTAGCGGAACCACTTCTCTGTATGGCTCATAGTTCTGATAAATTTCAAGTCGCTGCATAAACTCGCCCGCTTTGCTTTTGTCAGATGTAACGGCTAATGCGTCTATGGCTTTTTGTTGAGTCGTAATCGCAGCGTCAAAGTCGCCAATCTCAGCATATGCAGCGGCAAGGTTATCTAAGTTAGTCGGATCTTTTTCATTGGCCTCAAGCAAAGATAACGAAAGCGCTAATGCCTGATCACCATCGCGGTACTTAGCTTCAGGGCAGGTCGCTAAAATCCATGCAACATTGCCTAGTGAGACTTCATCGCCCACTAATTTAAACTGTTCTACAGCTTTACCACAGTTACGCTCAACCCCTTCACCGCCTGAAGCATAAATAAAGCCTAATCTAAAATCAGCCCACTTATTGCCCTGCTTACTCAGCGCTGTGTACCATTGCTTTGCTGTCGACAGGTCTCTAGATACAATGCTACCTTCAAATGCCAAGTCAGCGACCGTTTGTTGGGCTTTAGCATGACCTTGTTGTGCTGCACTCGTAATCCATTCCATACCAGCGCCATGGTCTTGCTCAACATAGCGACCAGAAAGATACATAAGCCCAAGCAAGTATTGTGCATCAAAATCACCTTGAGCCGCTTTTAACTGGATATGCGCGACTCTGCTAGCCTCTTCAGCACCTTTAGGTTGAGGGATCGAAAAAGCATGAACCGCTGCGCTCGCCGTTATAAAAAAGACCACTACAGTATTTAAAATCCAAGGTCTAAACTTCACTTGAGCTCCTTTTAAATCAAACCAGCAAAACATTACTATTGGTAGCTGCCGAAATGCGCTTACTGGCAGTTAGCCAGAATTTGCCACAAATGTCGAGAATAAAGACCCTCAACTAGTAATGAGAATTATTTTTATTGACGAAGTTCAAAAAAACACTGCAATCAACAACACCCGCTGTCTACCACTCATTAGCTGCCAGAAATATACCAAACAGGATGTGATATGGCTTGCAGAGTTAAGCATACTATTGCCTGAAAAGTCGTAATGAGTTGACATATATTACTAATGTATCAAAATAAAAGACTATTTTGATAGCGAGTTACCTTTATGCATAAAGTCTAAAGTAAGACTTCCATCAAGGTTTCATCTGCTTAATTGACGTAAGATACTTAATTAGCATACTCTTACTCTTAACGTAAATCAGTCGAGGAACATAGGCATGGCTCTGATTGGAAAGCCAAAACCAGATCCTACTTTGGAATGGTTTTTATCACACTGTCATATTCATAAGTACCCAGCCAAAAGCACTTTGATCCACGCTGGTGAAGATTCTGATACACTTTATTACATCGTTAAAGGCTCTGTAGCTGTCTTGATTAAAGACGAAGAAGGCAAAGAGATGATTCTCTCTTACCTTAACCAGGGTGACTTTATCGGTGAATTAGGTTTGTTCGAAGAGCAAGCTGAACGTACAGCTTGGGTTCGCGCTAAGCAAGCTTGTGAAATTGCAGAAATTTCATACAAGAAGTTCAAACAGCTGATTCAGGTTAATCCTGAAATTTTGATGAAGCTTTCTTCGCAGATGGCTTACCGTCTTCACAGTACTAGCCAAAAAGTAGGTGATTTAGCCTTCTTAGATGTGGCAGGTCGCATTGCACAAACATTGCTTCATCTTGCTAAGCAGCCAGATGCAATGACTCACCCAGACGGCATGCAGATTAAGATCACTCGTCAAGAGATCGGTCAAATTGTAGGTTGTTCTCGTGAGACCGTTGGTCGCATATTGAAGATGCTTGAAGAACAAAGCCTTATCCAAGCTCATGGCAAAACTATCGTAGTATACGGTACACGCTAATACAGTATTAAGCTCGGTTTAAGACAGCTTCGATAAAGTGGCCTGAGAGTTATCTCAGGCCATTTTTTTAGGAGTATCGCTTGAAAGCTGTCATTTATTTAAGCGTTTTAGTTTGCTTTCTAAAACTCTCAACCGCGGCATTCGCTAATCAAATTGAAGAAGTGCAGCACTACCAAGCGCAGCAACTGGTGAAAGGCGGCAAGATTTTATCTCTTGATGTCACGCTTGCAGGTGTTCTGGCTATCTGTCACGGTAAACTCATTGACGCCCATTTATATCAACAAAATGGTAAATTACGCTATGAGGTACAGATCCGCACTCAAGCAAGCCAAATTGTTAACTTGACGCTAAATGCCAGCAATGGCCAATTGATAACACCAGCTGAGTTACCCAGTAGTTGCATTGCAAAACCATTGTAGTATTGGCTTATAAATCAGTTCCCTTTACACTGTTCACATACTTTTGAGTTAACACTCCTGTCGAAGCCAAAGCGTTAAACACTCTACAGGCGCCACTGAGAGCAAACTTTATGAAATTACTCCTTGTTGAAGATAACACTCTACTTGTTGAAGAACTGCTGAAACAGCTAAAACAAGCCGGTTACGTCACTGATACTACAGATAAAATTAGCGAAGCAGATTATCTGATAAAGGAGACTAACTACGATTGTGTCATACTAGATATTGGCCTGCCAGATGGTAATGGTCTTGAGCTACTTGAACGCTGGCGTGAGCGAGGCATACATACGCCTGTTATCATGTTAACAGCGCGCAGCCAGTGGCATGAAAAGGTAGAAGGCTTTAACTCAGGCGCTGATGACTATCTAGGTAAGCCGTTTCATACTCAAGAGCTACTGGTCAGGATCCAAGCCTTAATTCAACGTGCTCACGGAAAAGCAAATACGCCTAACAAGCAACTGACTTATGCAGGTGTTGCGTTAGATGAAAGCCAACAGTCAGTAACCGTGGCAGATAATACCTTTGAGCTTACGGCAATGGAGTTTAGGCTACTAAAGATATTCTTAATGTCGCCTAAAAAGCTGCTTTCCAAAGCTCAGTTAACAGATAAGTTATACCAATTTGACGATGAGAAAGAGAGTAACGTTGTTGAAGTTTATGTTACTCACCTGCGTAAGAAATTAGGTAAAACTGCGATAGA
This sequence comes from Shewanella sp. 10N.286.54.B9, assembly GCF_041468565.1. Classification (NCBI taxonomy): domain Bacteria; kingdom Pseudomonadati; phylum Pseudomonadota; class Gammaproteobacteria; order Alteromonadales; family Shewanellaceae; genus Shewanella; species Shewanella sp. 10N.286.54.B9. Next base: position 83,469 of record NZ_JBFRIY010000017.1, on the reverse strand, counting down.
GACTCGCCGCGGCCAAGGCTATATTTTTCACGGCATCGTTCAATGATCTCAATCCGCAGCAAACTAAGCCTATGGTTAACCGGTTTAGTCGTAATTGCCACGATTGTGGCAATTATTTTTTTCGAGTCGATGTTACGACAAGCTTTTCATGACTCAATTATCGCAAGATTGCAGGAAGACCTCCAACAAGTCCTACTTGCAACCCATATTCAAGACAGTACCTTTAGCATCGATCAAAGCCAACTTTCCAATTTCTATAAGCCCGTGTATTCAGGCCGCTATTATCAGCTAGACCTTCCCGAACAAGAGCTAAGATCTCGCTCATTGTGGGATCAACGCCTAGAAGTAGTTGATTTAGAAAAAGGCGAAACTCGCGCATGGCAGACTAAAGGTCCGCAAAACCATGATATTCAATTATTATCCATTGGACTCGAATCGGAAACATCAGGGCTTAATGCAACGCTTACTGTCGCGCAGGACTTAAGTATTGGTCGTAAGGTTTTTTCAGAGATCTATGGCACTAAACTCATCGTCAACCTGGTGATGTTAATGACCATGATAATGGGGATTTTCCTAGTTCTACGTCAGTCCTTTAAACCGGTAAATCAAATGAAAGATACCCTAGCAAGATTGCGCGAAGGTGAAATATCATCATTTGATTTAGATACTATTCCACTCGAGCTGCAACCGTTAGCCTCAAACTACAATGAACTTTTACAATATTCAAGCAAACAGATTGAGCGCAGTCGTAATAATCTTGGCAATCTAAGCCATGGTTTAAAAACACCATTGGCGGTAATGCAACAGCAGGTTGAAGCATTAGGTTTGCAAGAGCCTCAAGCCGCAGAGGCGTTACAAAAGCAACTCGACCTAGTACATAAAATGATAGAAAGAAAGCTTGCTGCCGCTCGAATTACCGGTGATATGTTACCTGCGGCCCAAATGCAGTTACCGAAAGATATTGAAGATCTGACACAAACCCTCAAAAAGGTTCATCGTACTAAAAGCATCAATTGCCGTTTTAATATTCCTGCTGATATAAGCCGCTTACCTATGCACCGTGAAGACGGCATGGAACTACTCGGTAACTTGTTAGACAATGCCTTTAAATGGGCAGACAGTGAGATAAGGGTCTGCATTAGCAATCATAACCAGCAACTATTGCTGAGTATTGAGGATGATGGCCCCGGTGTTAAAACCGAGGAGCTTGCACAGCTAACCCACCGTGGCAAACGACTAGATGAAGCGACAATGGGGCATGGGCTAGGCCTATCGATTGTCAAAGATATTGCAGAGCAATACAAAATTGCCTTGCGGTTCGAACACAGTCAGACCCTACCGGGCTTGAAAGTCACACTCGATTTTAGTGATTAATAGCGAACATTCATCCACTAAAAAGCCGGAGTGATTCCGGCTTTTTCTTACTCAATTTGTTCACGAGCTAATGCAAAGTTTAGTTTACGTTAGTGCTTTCAAAAATCTTGTCCGCAGACGCAGCCACAAAGCCTGTGTAAAGCTCTCCGTCGGCTTTAGGATAACGGATGGCAAATTCATAAAAACAGCTAGGGATCTCAACCACGGCGTCTGAGAAGGTAACATTGATCTTATCCGCCATTGTTGAAGATTGCTCTAGCAATACTTCAGGGCTGCCCTTAACTTCACCACCAACCGCATTGAGTACAAAGCCGGCATCTTTAAGTGCATCATTAACTTCAAAAATGGTGTCAAAGTTAGGTAGGTGATTAATTGAAACCGTAAAGTGGTTGGCTCGATAACCCAAAGCCGCTACCCAAGCAGCATACTCACTTTCAGCTAATAACGACTCATAAGTCTTAGCATCTAGATCCCAATGGCGGCCAGAGTAAAGGAAGTTATCAGCTGTTGTTGCAGTTTCATCAACCTGCTCAATCAAGCCTTTAATCGTTGTCTGAAGCTCATCGCTGAACTCTTCTACCAACAACTCAGAGATAAATACTTTTGGTTGAGTGCTGTCAGGATGCTCAAAATGCTTAGCGTTAAGCTTCTTAGCTTCAAATTTATAGTCACCGCAAGCAACATAACCGATAGATTCAAAATGTGCAGCGAGTACATCAAGGTTAACCTTGCTGATATTAAACGTTCGCAGTGCAATATGATCATTGATGATCGTTTCGCCCTTTGAAAGTAGCTGATGGACTTTAGCGGCTGATGGGGTCATCTCAATATAATCTTGCCAAAGTGCTTCAAATAACGCGTTTACATTAGTGTGCATCGTTAACTCCTTTACGCCAGCGTGCTTATTGTTTGTTTATGTCACCCGGCTGTACACATTTGAGGGATTTAGCAGCCCCACCTAGGTTGGTAGGTGAAGCTGCTAGTACTTGCTAGATTTGCATTGCATCAACAGTGTTGATACTTGCTCAACGGCTTTAATGGTTCATAAAAGCAGTTGATATAAACAAAAGGGAAGTGCCCCGAGCACTTCCCTTTTGATTTAACCGTAAAACTAAATGCTCAGACCTGGGCTTAGTTTTGCAGGTAAGCTGACAGCGTCAGCTTCTACTGAAGCGACTGGGTAGGCACAGTAGTCAGCGGCATAAAATGCGCTTGCTCTATGGTTACCCGATGCCCCGACACCACCAAATGGTGCAGCACCTGATGCGCCTGTTATCTGTTTATTCCAGTTCACAATACCAGCGCGAATACGCGCTAAGAAGTAATCATAGTCTTCACGACTATCGGCCAGTATGCCGGCAGATAGACCATAACGTGTCGCGTTAGCCAGTCTGATTGCTTCGTCAAAATCACTGTAGCGAACCACTTGAAGTAGTGGGCCAAAGTACTCTTCATCAGGCAGTTCAATCACATCAGTGACATCAATAAGACCTGGAGATACAAGACCTGTTCCCGCTTCTAGGTGCGTTAACTCAACCATTGAGGTAGCACCTAGGTTGACTAAGTTACGCTGTGCTTCAACCATGCCTTTTGCTGCAGTTTCAGAAATCATCGATCCCATAAACGGCTGAGGCTGTGCATTCCACGCACCCACTTGAATATTTTTAACCGCTGCAGCCAGTTGCTCAAGCAGTGCATCGCCAGCTGCGCCTTTCTCAACATATAGGCGGCGAGCACAAGTACAGCGCTGGCCTGATGAGATATAAGCAGATTGGATAATGTCATGCACGGCAGCTTTAGTATCTGCAACATCTTTAATAATCAGCGGATTATTACCGCCCATCTCTAGCGCTAAAATTTTACCTGGGTCGCCTGCATATTGTTGATGCAAGATATGACCTGTGCGAGAGCTACCAGTGAAAAACAGGCCATCGATTTGTGGATGAGACGCTAATGCCTTACCAGTTGCAACTTCGCCTTGAACAAGGTTAATAACACCGGCTGGCAAACCTGCTTTTTCCCAAAGTTTAAGCATCAACTCGGCCACTTTTGGGGTCAGCTCTGATGGCTTAAATACCACGGTGTTACCCGCTAACAATGCAGGTACGATATGGCCATTTGGTAAGTGACCTGGGAAGTTATAAGGACCAAATACTGCCACCACGCCGTGTGGCTTATGGCGCAATACCGCGCGGCCGGCTGGAGTGTCATTTTCAGATGTGCCGGTACGCTTATGAAAAGCCGCTACAGACAAGCCGATTTTGCCGATCATAGCGCCAGCTTCAGTCGCTGTTTCCCACTGCGGTTTACCGGTTTCTTGTGCAATCACTTCAGCCATTTCAGCTTTGTTTGCTTCAAGTTGGTCACGGTACGCTTCAACAATGGCTAAACGCGCTTCAAAGCCAAGCATAAACCAATCAAACTGAGCGCTACGCGCAGCATCTACTGCAGTATTGACCTGCTCTAGCGTCGCTGTTTTACTGCTCCAGATCACTTCTTGGTTAGCTGGGTTAATTGATGTCACTTCGTGACCTAAACCAGCGGTCCATTTACCTTCAATAAATTGTGTCATTTTCTAATCCTACATTGCCAAGACACGGATCTGCTCACCCTCTGCAACCATAAGGCCTGCAGCGGTTTCAGCATCTAAGATCACGTTGTCGTTGTCTTCTGATACAGCTAACTCTGCAGCTGTAGCGCGGTAATTTTCAAGTTGAGTATTTGCAACGATATAGCTGGTTGCAGCCGCTGGTGTATCACCAATGGATACTGTCAGCAGTCGGCTTTCGCGAACCGAGCGAATATCATTTAAATTGCACTCTACAGTCGGGCCACCATCGAATATATCGACGTAGCCACGGCATCTAAAGCCTTCAGCTTGCAATAAGTTAAGTGCAGGTCGAGTATTGGCATGCACTTCACCAATCACTTTTTGTGCTTCTTCTGGTAACAAACAAACATAGACAGCATTCTTTGGCATCATCTCAGCCATAAATGCTTTTTTTCCTAAGCCTGAAAGGTAATCGGCTTCAATAAAATCAATGCCTAAGAAGTGTTTTTGCAACCAGTCATAAAAAGGTGAGTTGCCGTCATCGTCACTCTCACCGCGCATTTCAGCAATTACGGTTTCACCGAAACGTGCTGCATGCTGAGCTAAAAACAAAAATCGGCTACGTGATAACATGCGACCATTGTTGTTTTTGCGATAACTTCCACGCAGGAATAAAGTACACAGCTCAGCTGCACCTGTGTAGTCGTGGCACAAAGTCAAAGTCTCAACCTCGTTGCGCACATCAATCTGCTCTGAATGATAAACTTCAGTGCCAAGGCGGTAATGGTAGAAAGCATCTTCCATGCCCACAGCAGCTTCAATACCACAAGTACCGATAACTTCACCGGTAGCCGTATCTTCAAGCACCATTAAATAGCCTTCGTCAAAAGGCTTATCAACCTGTTTGGTAAACGATGCTTCAACTCGTGCAATTTTGCTTCGAAGAAGCTCTTCGTTTACAGGTAAAGATGTGAATCCATGTCCTGACTCTTCTGCTATTTGGTATAGCGCGTCAAAATCAGTGGATCGAATTGGACGTATAACTAACATCTAGGAGTCTCCTCACTATCGCTTGCTATTAGCTCTACAGCGCTTAATAAGCCAATGTTAAGAGCTAAGCAACAAGTATCCTAAAGACAAAAAAGAAGCGCTAGAATGCTCTAGCGCCTCGTTTGCCAATTAGGCTGCGACTACTTTAGCGACTGCTCGCTCGAAACGCGCTAGGCCTTCCGCGATGTCTGCTTCTGGAATAACCAGAGAAGGAGTGAAACGTACCACGTTTGCACCCGCTACCAAGCTCATAACGCCCTCTTGGATACCGGCTACTAAGAACTCTTTAGCGCGTCCTTGGTACTTCTCATTAACGACTGCGCCAAGTAATAGGCCTTGACCACGTACTTCAGTGAATACGTCGTACTTATCATTGATCTTGTTTAGACCGTCACGTAGCAACTGCTCACGCTTTTTAACGCCATCTAACACTTCAGGAGTGTTAACAACGTCAAGTACTGCATTACCAATTGCACATGCTAGTGGGTTACCACCGTATGTCGAACCGTGAGTACCAATCTTAAGATGATCTGCGATCTCTTTAGTTGTCAGCATAGCTGCGATTGGGAATCCACCACCAAGTGCTTTAGCTGTAGTCAGTACGTCAGGTACCACATCGCCGCGCATGTAAGCATAAAGCTCACCAAGACGACCAACACCAGTTTGAACTTCATCAAATACCAGCAGCGCATTGTGCTTATCACAAAGTGCACGTACCGCTTTTAGGAATTCAGGATCTGCATCGATAATGCCACCTTCACCTTGAAGAGGCTCCATCATTACAGCACAAGTTTTGTCAGAAAATACTGCCTCTAGAGCAGCAATATCATTGAATGGTACGTGAGTAATGCTCTGTGGCTTTGGACCGAAACCGTCAGAATATGCCGCTTGACCACCGACACTTACAGTGAAGAAAGTACGACCATGGAATGCTTTATCAAATGCGATGATTTGATCTTTCTCAGCGCCAAACTTATCCATCGCGTAACGACGTACAAGCTTAAGCGCTGCTTCGTTTGCTTCTGCGCCAGAGTTGGCAAAGTAAACACGGTCAGCAAATGTTGCTTCAACAAGCTTGCTCGCTAATTCAAGCGCTGGCTCGTTAGTCATAACGTTAGATAGGTGCCAAAGCTTTTCGCCCTGCTCTTTTAGCGCACCAACCAAAGCTGGATGACAATGACCTAAACAATTAACCGCAATACCACCAGCGAAGTCGATAAACTCTTTACCTTCTTGATCCCAAACTCGGCTACCTTCGCCACGAACAGGGATTACAGCTGAAGGCGCATAGTTAGGCACCATAACTTCGTCAAACTGGGCACGTGTTAGATTAGTGTTAACGCTCATTCTTTCTCATCCTTTCTAATTTGCGACTACTTTTATGCAGTCGTTTTCCGCTTGATGCCTTTATCTTATGTAGGTGACATCGCGGTTGTTTGTTTTGCTAGGAGGACATTATTAGCGAAAATGTGATCAAAATACCAGTTTTTCACAACCTTCTAAGAGCTGTTCAGCCTTAATAGTGCATAAAGATTTGCAGAACTGAATTATCAACGCAGATATGGCGTGGGTTTAAGCATATTTAGTCATAAAAAAGTTATCTAGAGCCACTAATCGCTAAATATTCAAACTTATTGAATAATTAGCAAGGCCTATCTGGCCGTTATCGCGCTATAAAGCATTAATTCGTCACTTTTTTAGCCAGTACATGATTAACTAACCAAAATAGCCTTTTTTATAAAAAATTGTATACTATTTTTTGACTATAATTGGCAGATGTATGGACGTCTATATACTCATTCAGCATTAGCAATGATAGAGAATAGCCGATGTGCTTTTTGATAATGCTTTCGCGTTATTTATTTAACATCAGATTAAGGACAGCTTACGGTAATTTTGCGCATTCAATCGGATCAGCTCTTGCTCAGAAAGCTCATAATAGTCATACATTATCCGTCGCTCTGCAGCGGTAATATTTCCAGACTCCTGTAACAGATAAACACGAGCGAAACAGTTAGCTCTCTCTAACAACTTTGCGTCATCGTTCAGGTCAGCATATTTCAAACTGGTATTCATCGACTTGAGAGTCTTTGTTAGACGGCTTTGCTCAAAATCAAGTTGTTCCAACAACTGCCAATTCAATAAACCACTATGTTTCAACACCTGTTGGTACACATCCAATGCAGGAAACTCGGTCGCCATCACGGCATCGTAAAGTGCTTTATCACGACTGGCGCTTGCCTCTCTGAGCCAAGTTCCCCAAGTCGTATCGAACAGCTTGGCACAATTACTAATAACACTGGAGTTACCCAGTTGATTCATCAAACTGCAGCTATAGAGGAATGCGCGGTCGTTACCGTGCAACTCAACCAATGCTTGCGCCGCTATCGCGGTGATAATGCTATAACGCCAAAGCTTGCGAGTGACCCACAGCAACTGAGGTTGACCAGTGGGCATAAGGTTTCGTAGGCAAAAATAGGGGATCAATGCCTGTAGATTTTCAATTCCAATATAATTGAGTACCAACTTAATATCGGTGACTTGGATTTCAGAAGACTTTGGACGACGATGTCTAAATGTCGGACTGTTGATCATATTAATAAGATCGCGTTGCAACCAAGGCAATGCCATCACCAATGGCCGTATTTTTACCAGATCGACTTGTTTGCAATAGAGCATTTCCAACAACAGAACCTGCTTTTCATCAAGGCTTGAATGTTCAAGCACTAACTCGATGGATGCTAACTGATGATCAATGGTTTGGTTTACGCTAGTAATAAGCTGGGTAGACACCGCTTTGTATAACGCTTGGGCCCTGTTTTGCTTGTCGATCCGCGCTCTAATAGCCTCTCGTTCAATTTCAAGTTTATTAGCGCTAACCTCAAGCTCTGCATCAATTTCACCCGCCATAGCTGTAGGCTTACTTTTGCCTACAATCAGCAAGTGTTGCAACCTATGTTCTAGCTCAACGATTTTTCCGGGCTTAACTCCACCCGCGACTGAAATTGCCACAAAGAATCCTACTTTAAACCTTAAAATCAATAGTTGTGACAAACACCAGCAGTGTATTATCACCTTTTAAAACAGCTATAAAAAATCCAGAGTGACTCTGGATTTTTATCGGCTCAACCACAAAATTATTTAGTCGTTAACGCATTTCCCAGGCGCGATATGAACGCCCTTTCAATTTACCATTAACTATTTTGTGTAGTGCGCGCTTAGCAACCTTACGATTAACAGCCACATATGAGCGGTAATCAGTAATTTTAATTTTGCCCACTTCACTACCTTCAATGCCGTCATCACCAGTCAGTGCACCTAGAATATCGCCGGGACGCAACTTCTGTTTTTTACCGCCATCGATTTGTAGAGTAATCATGCTTGGCTGAGTCGGGAAAGTATCGAGTAAATGCTCTGAAGGTAGCCCTTCACTAACAATATCTCGCTCAAGATAATCTTCCAATAATGCGACTTTGTAGCCATCTTCATCGCTAAAGAACGTATGTGCCGCACCTTTACTCCCCGCGCGGCCAGTACGGCCAATACGGTGAATATGAACTTCGGTATCAAAGGCAATGTGGTAGTTGATAACCGCATCCAGTGCATCAATATCCAGTCCTCGTGCTGCAACATCTGTTGCCACCATAATCGACACGCTTTTGTTGGCGAACTGCAGCAAGGTTTGATCTCTGTCTCTTTGTTCAAGATCGCCATGCAATGCCACTACGCTGAAACCATCATTTTTAAGTTGCGCCGCCACATCTTTGGTTTCACGCTTGGTGTTACAAAACACCACTGCGCTTTCAGGTCTGTGTTGCAATAACAGTAACTTCAATGCACGCATACGGTCATTGTTATTACCCACTTCATAGAAGTGTTGCTCAATAGTATTACCAGCATGGGTCGATGCCACTTTAACCATCACCGGCTTAAACATGATCTGATCGGCAATCGATTTTATTTGCTCAGGGAATGTTGCGCTAAATAATAGTGTCTGACGCTCAATAGGCATCTGCTCCATAATGCCTTCAAGTTCAACTTGAAAACCCATTTCGAGCATGCGGTCGGCTTCATCTAATACCAAGGTATTGACGTTCTCTAGATCCAAACGACCGCGATCTAAATGATCGATAATACGTCCAGGCGTACCCACAATGATATGTGCGCCGTGCTCAAGCGAACCGATTTGCGGCCCCATTGGCACACCGCCACACAGAGTGAGGACTTTAATATTGTGGATACCGCGCGCTAGAGTACGGATCTCTTTAGCGACTTGATCTGCCAACTCACGGGTTGGGCACAAGACTAAAGATTGAATACGGAAACGCTTAACGTCTAATTTATGCAGTAGACCCAAACCAAAAGCAGCCGTTTTGCCCGATCCGGTTTTTCCTTGGCCAATGACATCTTCCCCATTAAGGATTGCAGGTAAGCTCTGCGCCTGAATCGGCGTCATCGACTCGTAACCCATAGTGGTTAAGTTGTCGAGTAACTCAGTTTTGAGCTTTAGGGTTGAAAACGGCACTTGGCCATCGGTATCGAGGACTGATTGAGTCAAAGTTTCTTTCCTAAGTATTCACCGCGAGAATGAAGCATATTACTGGTCAATAACAGCTAACCAGTTCAATACAGATGGCGATTATGCCGATTCTCTGCAGCGATAAAATATAGTGACAAGGGCCTTTTATACACAAGGCCTAAATTGTCGGTGATGAATGCTAACTATTATAGCGCGCTATTGTAGCAGTTATTACAATAGATGCAGCATACCCACGCGTTTTCAGCAATAAAGATGACGCCCAGCGCTTTACCTTTAACGCTTTGCCGCTTATGTTAAAACTAACTTCTTCAATTAACTCATTATCATGTCAGTTAAAACAGCTGTAATGCCTTATCTTGCACAGTGTTTATCCAGCAATGAGCTGCTTAACAGTAAACGCTATCTTTTTGAGCTTAAACGCAAGCTGCTACGCCAGCCTCACAATCTAAAAGTGTTTATTAAGATTGATGATCCCTACAGCTATATTTTGCTGCAAGCCTTAGCACGGTTTGTTCCGCGCTACAGCGCATCTACGTCACTGAAGTTGTCCTTTCATCCAATATGTTCATATGCTAAGAATGCTTTTCCAGAGCCTATTCTTTGGCAACAAAATGCCTTCAGCGACTGTCAATATTTGGCCAAACTATATGGTTTAAACTTTCCTGACACAGATTTAAGTAACCGCTCACATAAGATCAAGGCTATCAAATCGCTGTTAGCTTGCGACTCTTCGACCGCAGATCTTCAGCAATTCATCACGGTTTTTGAGCAATTTTGGCAGGGTAAGTCCAGCAGTAGCAACGCGCTTTTGAGCCATTTAGAGAATGATACGTTAGCGCGCAATAGTGCACTACTGAAAACGCTGGGCCACTACCAAGCTGGCACAATTTATTATGGCAACGAATGGTATTGGGGAGTCGATAGGCTCGCCTATTTAGAACAGCGTATAAGCGCTATTAGTGAGCAAGCTATAGCTCCCCTATTTACCAAAACTAGACTCAAGCTTGCTCCCCTGGCAAAAACAAGCAAACTCAACGACAACAATCAGCGGCAGTTAACGCTTTATTTCTCTATCCGCAGCCCCTACTCCTACTTAGGCTTAGAGCAAGCTGTAGAACTTACCAAGACATATCAAATACCATTAGTCATCAAGCCTGTATTGCCGATGGTGATGCGTGGCTTAACCGTGCCCAAAGCCAAAAAAATGTATATTTTTCACGACACCACTCGCGAAGCTCGTCGCTTAAATATAGATTATGGCAAAGTCGCTGACCCTTTAGGTAAAGGTGTAGAGAGGTGCTACGCAATATTCGAATATGCAAAAAAGCAAGGAAAAGCCACTGAGTACCTATTAAGTTACTCACGTGCAGTCAATAGCCAAGGTGTGCATAGCCAGACCGATGCAGGCCTTAAATGTATTGTTGAGCGTAGTGGCTTAGATTGGCAGCATGCCCAAAGCCTGTTAGGGCAATCGAACTGGCGTCAATGGGCACAACAGAATCTCGATGAGATGCTAGCGCTCGGTCTGTGGGGAGTGCCAAGTTTTCATTATCAAGATAAGCATCTACAACTTAGTGTCTGGGGACAAGATAGGCTCGCGAGAATAGAGCAGTACCTTAACCCTCAAAACGATTAAAAGCCCTCTGCAATTCATTTTCTAACAGTCATCGCGTGAGCATATTATTTGCGACTAGCAACCGCTATTGCCTTACTCCGGATTAAAGACACCTATCACGGCACCAGTGGCTTTCTTAGCCACTTTGTCATCGGTTTGTTGTTCTCGATAATCACACTCAACGCACTCTACCGTTTCAATGCCATTATCTTTAAACAGCACGATAGATTCCTGCGCTTTACACTTTGGGCATTTAGCGCCGGCAACAAATCGTTTCTTCACTTTCTTGGTGGTAGTCGTCATCAATTAGATCCCTAAGGGTAAATTCGCGGCTATTTTGCCACAAAAGTACAAATAAGCCGATACATAGCCAGAGTTTTTGGCCGTTGGTCATAGCAGTCAGACTAGATTGTAAGCTATTATCCCCAGCAATAATTGCGTTAACTCAGACTCAAGTCGGCATAAATGATCACCATCTCTCAAGCTCAACTCGTTCGCGGGTCTAAAACCCTACTCGACGAAACATCGTTAACCGTTTATCCGGGCCACAAAGTGGGCTTAGTCGGAGCCAACGGTACCGGTAAGTCATCTTTACTTGCACTTATCTTAGGCAAGATCTCATTGGATAAAGGTGACTTTTCCATGCCTGCTGGCTGGCAGACCGCCACTGTAGCCCAGGAAACACCCGCACTAGAAGTGGCCGCCATTGAGTATGTCATTGATGGTGATACCGAATACCGTGAGCTTGAAGCTCAACTACATCAAGCTCAAGAGCGTGATGATGGTCATAAGATTGCATTATTGCACGGAAAAATAGACGCCATTGGCGGCTACGCAATCCACAGCCGCGCAGCCAGTCTATTAGCGGGTCTTGGCTTTAGCGAAGCGGAGCAGTCAAATCCAGTGAAGAGCTTTTCTGGTGGTTGGCGCATGCGCTTAAACTTAGCCCAAGCATTATTATGCCGATCTGATCTACTGCTACTCGATGAACCGACCAACCACTTGGATTTAGACACCATGTACTGGTTAGAGGGTTGGATTAAAGCCTACCAAGGCACTTTGATTCTGATCAGTCATGACCGTGACTTTATCGACGGTATTGTCGACGAAATTGTCCATGTCGAAAATTACAAATTAAATTACTACAAAGGCAACTACACCGCCTTTGAACGTGTCCGTGCTGAGCGCATGGCACAGCAACAAGTCGCTTTTGAACGTCAGCAAAAAGAGCGAGCGCACATGCAGTCATTTGTAGACCGCTTTCGCTATAAAGCCAGTAAAGCTAAGCAAGCACAGAGCCGCTTAAAAGCACTTGAACGCATGACAGAGCTTTTGCCATCACAAGCTGACAGCCCGTTTCATATGGCCTTTAGAGAGCCAGAGGCACTACCTAACCCGCTAGTGACCATGGAGCAAGTCTCTATCGGTTACGGCGAAACTGAAATCCTTAAGAAGGTTCACCTGAACTTAGTACCCGGCGCACGCATCGGTTTACTCGGTCGAAATGGTGCGGGTAAATCAACCTTAGTCAAACTGCTTTCCGGTGAACTATCGCCAATGAAAGGTATGTACGAAACCAATCCAGGTCTGAATATCGGCTACTTTGCCCAACATCAGTTAGAGTTTCTAAGCTTAGATGATACGCCGTTGCAACACCTTGCCCGCCTTGCTCCTAACGCTAAAGAGCAGGAGCTACGAAACTTTTTAGGTGGCTATGGCTTTAACGGCGATATGGCCGTTGCCCCGGTGCGCCCGTTCTCGGGGGGAGAGAAAGCGCGTCTGGTGTTGGCACTACTGGTTTGGCAACGCCCTAACCTATTACTACTCGATGAACCTACCAACCATTTAGATTTAGAGATGCGTCATGCACTGACAATGGCGCTACAGTCATTTGAAGGCGCGATGATTATTGTCTCGCACGATAGGCACTTACTGCGTCTAAGTTGTAGCGATTATTACTTAGTCGACCAAGGTGAAGTGAAGAGTTTTGCAGGTGATCTTGATGATTATCATCAATGGTTACTGGATGCAGCGAAGACGGCCAATAAAGATGATGCCGCGGCAACAGCTAAACCCATTCAAGACAAGAAACAGCAAAAACGTTTGGAAGCCGAGCTTAGGCAAAAACTATCACCAATGAAAAAAATCCAAACCAAGCTAGAGAAAGAGCAACAAAAAGCCAGTGACCGTTTGAGTGAGTTGGAAGAGATGTTAGCGGATGCCAGCCTCTATGATGCTGATAATAAACCCAAGCTTACCCAAGTGCTAAATGAACGCACCAAGCTCACTCAAGGGTTAGAAGAAAGCGAGATGGAATGGCTGGAAGTTCAAGAACAGATAGAAGAGATTGAACAAAATGTTCGCGCTTCAGTCTGACTAGACAATATGGAAAGTTCAAAGGGGTACTGCCCCTTTTCAATGGATAATGAACATGACGTTTTTCAACAAACTTGATGGACAGCTTTGGCAAGATTGTGATGATATCTATCTAAAGCATCAACAAATATGCCTAGAGTTACAAGATAAGCACCAAGTAAACGTGAATCTATTGTTGCTGGCGACTTGGCTCAATAAACAGAGCCATTTTCTTTCGCTAGAACAGTGGCAAGTGCTGCAACAAGATACTTTTAAATGGGAATCACGAGTACTGCTTCCCTATAGAAAGCTACGCCGGTTAAGTAAATCTTGTTTAGCTGCAGATGAGTATCAACAGATGCTGGATGTGGAGTTAATGTTGGAGCGTAAATCACAAAAGCTTATCTTGCATAGCCTCAACCAATTAAGCTGGCATGGAGAGAGCTGCAATTTAGCAAGCTACCTATCACTGTTTAATTTAAGCGAAAGTGACTATCCAATGCTAATCAACGAATACATCTGAAAATAGTTACAAAAATGCCAGTCTTGAGACTGGCATTTCATTTAAATCACACGGCACTAAAACAGCTTAGAAAACCAATTCTACACCGGCAAAGTAGCCTTTAAACTGCATGTCTGCAGTCACGCCATCAAAGCCATTAACATCAAATTTGAAGTCACGGTAACCAGCGCGAATACGGTAATCAAGTGCAGTACCATCGAAGTTCCAACCAAGACCCACTGAATAGTCATAAACATTTGACTCGTCTACGCCCATCATGATGTCTGCAAAACCGTAAAGGCCAAGACCAGGTATGCCCACTTGTGCGTCAACATAGCCCATCACAATACCGCTATCGATATCTTTTCTTTCTGGGTGGCCAGCATCTGCAACGCGGAATTCACCATGCATAAGCTTGTATGCAGCACCAATATCTAACGCAACGATATCGTTATCTAGGATCTCGTAATAAAGCACAAAATCAGTATTACTTAGGTCAGTCGTTGCGTTTACATCACCGATGAAGTTATGACCATTAAAGTTAAAATCAGCACCTGACATGCTGCCTTTACCTTCTAAGCTATTCTCACGGATCTTAACATTCGGGATCAATGGAATTGGATGCTCGATAGCAACCCAGATACTGCCTTGCGAAGAGTCTTTATAGTTAAACTCTTGCTGCGGCTGGCCTCTTTCTGCAAAAGTACCACTGGTATCAGCTTGCCAGTAATCACCACCCACTTTAAAACCAACAACAGAAGCAGCATGAGCAGAAGTGCCGACTAGGGAGCCTAATAGTGCACACGCTAATAATGTCTTTTTCATAGTTAACCTTGAGTCAATAAGTTAGTTAAATCGATAACCGCGGCATTTGCGCGCGAGATATAGTTTGCCATCACTAAAGAGTGATTGGCGACAACCCCAAAGCCAGAACCATTAAGGATCATAGGACTCCAAACGGATTGCTGTGTTTCTTCAAGTTCACGAATGATTTGTCGCAAACTCACTTGAGCATTCTTTTTCTTTAACACGTCAGCAAAATCAACTTCCACCGCTTTCATGAAGTTAAGCAGTGCCCATGTCGCACCGCGCGTCTCATAAAACACGTCGTCAATCTTCCACCAGCTGGTTTTAATCTCTTGTGCTACATAACCAGGTGTAGATTGTCTTGCCGAGCTATCGCCAGATAGGTCAGTGTTGAGTCTCTCTTGCCCAACACTTGCAGAGAGTCGTTGTGACATGCTGCCGAGGCGCTTTTGCACTTCTTTGAGCCATTCATTTAAATTATCCGCTCGCGCATAAAACTGTGCATCTGGGTTTTCGGTTGCCACCATGCGAGCGCGATACAACTTCAATAACTTAATAGCATCACGGTACTCACTTTCAGCACTTGGTACTAACCAACTCGTGTGCTCAATATTTAGTTTAGAGTGAGCAGCCAGTAAGTCTTTATCGGCTGTCGATTGAGACTGAGAACGGCTAAACTCTTTGCGCATAATTAGCGCTAAATCACGGGCCTGCTCAATGGCGCCAAATTCAAATGCTGGCATGTTGTCCATCAGAATCGAAGGTGGTGTAACATCATTCGACAACCATCCCCCTTGTTTATCTAGCAATGCTTCGACCGTTAAAATTAGCGATGTTGTCGTGGCATAACCCGTAACTTGGCGACCATTGTCTTGTTTATAAACTTCTTGTTCAATAACATCAGGCTCAACGCTCCACCAAACGGCAACAAAGTAGCCAATCAAAAAGATCACCGCGGCGATACCGACGCCTTTCTTCCATGTCATTTGCATTTGCTGTTACTCCTAATGATGGTGATGATGGTGTTCAGACTCTGCTGAGCCGGCTTGTTTTTTTACCGGCAGTGAAATCACTTGTTGCTGGCCATCTGCAAAGTTTAAGGTTAGCTCTACTTTGCTGTCTTCAGCTAAAGGCGCGTGTAAGCCCAACAACATTATGTGATTGCCTGATTCTGACAACACTAAGCTGCTATGAGAGTCTATGTCAAAGCCATCAACTTGGCGCATTTTTATCATGCCATTTTCATCGACAAGTGTATGCAACTGAGCCTCTTTCGCAAACGGAACTGTAACCGAAACTAGGCGAGTCGCTGGGCCATGATTTTCTAAAGTGATATAAGCAGCGGTATTGGGCACGCTAGCAGGCATTGCACGAACATAACCATCGGTGAGCATCACCTGTGCAAAAGCCGTCAATGAAAAACCGCTTAACAGAGTAATGTTAAACAGTTGTTTGAATATTTGCTTCAATGTCTTAAACTCCATTTTAAAACCCAATTCGCAACATGAGGACATAACGAATGAGTACGATTCAGGTTAAGGACGATAACGGGGTACGCATTATTACGTTTAATCGTCCAGACAAGCGCAATGCACTTAACCTTCAAATGTATACACAGCTGACAGAATACCTTATCCAAGGTGAATCGGACAATGAAATTCGAGCCTTTATGTTCCGGGGTCAGGCACAATGCTTTACATCTGGCAATGATGTGGCTGACTTTTTAAAAAATAGTAACTTAGGTGTAGATCACCCTGCATTCCAATTCTTGTTTTGCCTACTTGATTTGAAAAAGCCAGTGGTTGCAGCTGTCACAGGAGCCGCCGTTGGTATAGGTACAACCTTACTGCTGCATTGTGATTTGGTTTACGCTGATAACACTGCAAAATTCCAGCTACCCTTTGTAAAGCTAGCGTTAGTACCAGAAGCCGGTGCCAGTCTTTTACTGCCTCAAGTTGTCGGTCACGTAAAAGCCGCAGAGCTATTAATGTTGGGTGAAAGTTTTGATGCTCATGCAGCACTGCAATACGGTTTAATTAACGCTGTGGTTGCCAATGAAGACATTTTTGAGTTTGCGCTGAGTCAAGCTAAGAAACTGGCTGAACAACCACCCATCTCACTGCAAACGACTAAGCAGTTAATGCGTTATAACAAAGAGGCGATCAGAGCGCAGATGGAAAAAGAGCTGGTAGAGTTTGGAGCTAGATTAGCAAGTGATGAAGCAAAAGCACGTTTTGCCGCTTTTCTTAAGCGCTAGCTTACTGCTTTAACAATAACTTTGCGCGGCGAAAGTATGCTTGGAATCGTATATTGATTAACAAGCATACTTTCAAAAAACGTTATTCTGTCTTGCCCCCACCGAAACGGTTTCTTTAATCACGGCACTGTTAGTGTTATTAGTTAACCTAACTACCTGCAGTTCTCTATATAAGACTATTGGCATGGCTTTTCCCATTTAGGTAATAACAGCGCCAATACAAAGTAAATGACGAGTCCCATTGCAGGGTTACAAAATACAGCCACGGCACACACTATACGCGTCCACAAACACGACCATTCAAATTTATCGGCCATTGACGCAGCCACACCACAAACCAACGATGATGGGTCTTTTAACCTACTAATTAAATCAGCCATTTCAATCTCCCTAATATCTATGAGTATTTCAACATTAGAAGCTCTACTCACTCAAAACTATTCAAATAAATCAGTTGTTGGTAGCTACATGGCTAAACCAATCACTTAATCTTTCAACTTGTGCCACTGCAGCGAGCAAACAAGACAAGCAAACATCGCTAAACTAATCACAGGCAACAGAAGCAAGCCAGCAAACTGAGCAATAAACCACATAATTAGTCCTTAATTAGTGCGCTTGTTACTAGCGGTGTTTCAGCTTTTTCAGCAGCGAGTGAATTTGCTTTAAGCTCTTCACTGCTATCTAGTTCGAACATCATTTCTGACATTTGAGATTGAATCGAGAGACTCAATTCCGTCTGCGCTTTTGTAACTAGATCTTGCATTTGAGCACTGATATTTTGCTCAATGTTACTTGCTACTTCCGAGACTAACGATGTCTCAGCTTGAGCAGATAAACTTGCACCTAATAGCGCAACAGTTAGTACAGAGGTCTTTACAGTCTTCATAACAATAGAATTAAACATAATGGATTCCTTTTCGAGTTTCGCCTAATTGCATAGAGACTAATACAAGTGGCGTGCCAACTTTCAAAAAACAAAGTAAACCATTGAATAATATTGTTTTTGTAGATTTTGAATCAAGAATAGAAACAGAGGTAATAACGAGGAGTATCGAAGGTTAGTGAAACTCACCATGCACTGGTGAATTTCACTACATATGATCTTTTAGCGGTATAATATCGCGAGAATTAAAGGCTAACGACTGCTTTCATCTCTTGTCTAGCCTGGGTTACCACTTCTATACCTGCACCCGTTTTATGTGCATTTTCACTGATATATCGACGCCATACCCGCGAGCCAACTTCGCCTTGGAATAAACCAATAATATGGCGAGTGATATGATTCAACTTACCACCCGCTTGCAGATGTTTCTCCATATAAGGAAGTAGTTTCTCTAAAACGTCATCTCGACTGATAACAGCTTTATCGATACCACATAACTGTTGGTCGACTTCAGCCAATATATAAGGATTCTGGTAAGCTTCGCGCCCGACCATGACACCATCAAGTTGCTCAAGATGAGTCTTACACTCGGCGAGTGTTTTCACTCCACCATTAATACTGATGCTGAGATCAGCATAATCACGTTTTAGCTGATATACCCGCTCATAGTCTAGCTCTGGTATTTCACGGTTCTCTTTCGGGCTTAAACCCTGCAACCACGCTTTGCGGGCATGAATGATAAAGTCATTACAACCCACCGCTTTAACCGTATCGATGAACTGGGTTAAAAACTCATAGCTGTCTTGTTCATCAATACCAATACGGGTTTTTACCGTTACTGGAATATCAACCACCTGCTTCATGGCATCAACACACTCGGCAACCAACTCAGGCTCTGCCATCAAACAGGCCCCAAAACGACCATTTTGAACACGATCTGACGGGCAACCTACATTAAGGTTTATTTCATCATAGCCGCGCTCAGCGGCAAGTTTGGCACACGTGGCAAGATCGGTAGCATTTGAACCTCCTAGTTGCAAAGCAACAGGATGTTCCTCTTGGTTATAAGCAAGGTAATCACCGCGACCGTGAATTATCGCACCAGTGGTCACCATCTCGGTATACAGCAGCACTTCAGCAGACATCAATCGGGCAAAATAACGATAATGGCGATCCGTCCAATCAAGCATAGGAGCAATGGAAAAAGTGCGATTGAGTTGAGGTTGCATATAATTTACCAAATAAAGCGAAAACAAGAGCCGAGCCGGGCGCGCATTTTACACTGCTCCCCGTAAAAACGACAGCACTACCTTATAGCAATCAGCATAAAGTGTCGCAAATGAAAGCCTACTCTTTTAACCCGCTTCTCCCCATTTATCTATCTAATAGAAGCGTATTCAAACCTTTTTTATGGCACCACCTCAGGTTAAGCGAAAGTTTCTCAAAATTCAAAACGCAACCAAGTCAAAACACTCTCCAACAAGCAAATAACAGCTGTAAAGACCAGCATCACAACTTAAAGATCTTAGTCGCAATAACTATTGCAACGCTTGAATTTGCTGGCTAATTTGTAAAAATCCGTTTGTTCCTGAGACAATAAGGTATTGGAAAATGACATTCAAACTACAGAAAAAAAGTTCAGCCGTCTCAGCATGGAAGCCTACAATAAACCAAGAAAACCCCATCCTCTTAAAAGGGGGGGATTTGATCCAACTTAAATCATCAATAGGAAAGATCTATAAGGTTTGTTCTGCATTCGATAGTGCCATTGCAGAGGGACTGAATCCGATTGCTGTTTTTCAAGATCTAAGCAACAAAGGCAAACCCTGTTTTTGGCTAGAAACGCATGCAGAATTAGCGGGCCGAAGCCATGTCACTATTGAAGATCACTCAACGATTAAGTTTCATGGCCAGTACTTTACGGTAAGCCTAAGCGCTGGTTCGCCACAGCTGCGCCCCATTGTACAATCCCAAAACCAATTGAATTCACTTGATGAGATCAAATTTGCGCTATCAAAGGCTCGAGACAGAGCCGCTGAACAAGCCAAACAGCATTACCCCATTGTTCGCAGCCGAGGTACCAAGATAACCGCGTTCGATAGTCATGGCATTGCCAGTTCAAGTTTTGAAGTGACAAAGTTTACTAGTAAGTATCAATTAGAAAAAGCCATAAAATGTTCCAAATCCGATACTCAAGTTGAAACGATATACCTTTCAGGTGGCTATGATGGCCTTAACAGTATTTCAGACCCTACTGCCACAACTTTAGTCAGCCAGTTCTCATTGCCAGTTTGGTCTAAATCACTGGGCTACCTCAGCATTAATAATGACTAACACATAGAGCGGTGGCTTTTTAGCTCCGCTCTAGCATGTGCCTGTAACTGGTTATATAGCTTTATAACCAGTTCAATATTTCCTTTTAGGTGAAGGCTATTGTTGTCGTTGTTGGCGAGTTTTTTGGCGAAGCGGTTCGCCAAAGAAACAATCTGCTGCTCACCTTGACTCAAATCAGTGCCCTGAACCTGTTTCACAAATAGCACTCTCAGACAGATAAATAGCGAATTAAACATTAACACATCGCTCATTGGGCTGACTTCAAACAGTTCAGGCGCTTCCCCACCCACAACAGCCGCGATAATGTGACTGGTGGTTTCCAATGAGGTAGCGGCACTAAATAGATCGCGGATTTCATTGTCGGCAACCAAGTACTTTACAACCTCCTCGGCAAAAGCACTCTTCCTAAATTGTAACCGTGTTGCCGCTATAACACTCATTAGTGTCTACTCTTGTTATGCACCGCTGACAGGATATTCAACTCGGTGGTTAATGCATGCAACAGATCTCTTAATAATAATGCCATACCGCGATAAAAATCGGTTTTGGCGTTATCAATACTGGCTTGTAAAAAGGGTTCCGTCCAAGTCAGCAGATGGTTTGATAACAATAGCGTGAGTACCTGTTTGGTCTCTAGGTGTAGACTCTCTTTTGTTGGATCAGACATAACAGTTAATAGCTGTGAAATCACTGACAAAAAGATGCCAATATGGTCAGCGGGCTGATTTCTCTCTAGCTGCAACGCGATACCATGGTCACTATAAAACCGAAGTAACTCATGGGTACTGGTGTCATTTAGCAAGCGCTGCTCAGTTAACCAGCATGAACCCCAAGGTAGAGCCAGAGGCATACTCGCGCCGAAATAAAGATCGCCATAATCAAGCATTAGCTCTGTTAGTTTGTCGCCGTTCCAGCTCTCTAAATAGCTAGAAAGATGACTTACTCCTAAATGATAGTCTTCGTTGCTGGCAAACATATGCCAACTTTTGCTGATCTCATTTTGCGCGAGTAAGTTTATGAAATCAGTACTTGGGTAAGCGAAATAGACGTTATGCAACAGCTTGGCAATGCCAGCCGCTTCCTCAATATCAAAAACAGCAGCAGACTTCTCACTACGCAAGCTTGCCATTGGACTTAAAGTGGCTTGTTTTAACTCTGTCATTTTTACCTCACATCAAGTAAACAGGGCGCCATAGGCGCCCCGTGCTAACAATTACACTTCTCTGCTATTAATAACCGCGCCACCTCTGCCAGCGTGACGGTTATTTTTAACAATCAGATTAGGCTTAGTCACAGAAAAATCTGGTAGTGGCTTCAGGTGAGTATCACCTTTACCATACTTAGCTTCTAGATTTTCCATGGTGTCAAAATCAAGCGCATGTAACGGGCAAGATTCGACACAAATTGGCTTCTTATCTAACTCTAAACGGTCAGAGCAACCATCACACTTGGTCATTTTCTTACGTTCGGTATCCATTTGAGGAGCGTCATATGGACAAGCCTGGGCACACATATTACAGCCAATACATTTTTCGTCGTTGGTTTTAACCAATCCTGTATCTTGCTCTTTATGCATAGCACCCACTGGACAGGTACTAACACAGACTGGCTCACTACAATGGTTACAACCAATTGACGTGTAATGTGTATGGATGTCATTGCTGTAGCTACCGTCAGCATTTTCACTAAAGCTACCGCCAACAAACTCATAAACACGGCGCTGAATAATTCCTTCAGGCAGATCGCCGCGGGATTTACACGATACGTGACATGTCTTACAGCCAGTACATTTAGAACTATCGAAGTAGAAGCCGTATTGAACTTGTTCCGCTTCAGTTGTTTTAATTAAATTAGTCATGATCTACTCCCCTACTTGGCCTTAACCTGAACACGGTTGGTATGTTGTGGATTACCTTTGGCATAAGGTGATGGTTGATAACGCGTAACCGTGTTAATACATCCCCCCTCATCAATTGGATTACCATTAGCATCTAAACGACTCTTGTTAGGTGCATACCAAGCACCTTGCCCAAGTGCAGCAACATTAGGCATAACGCGCAGCGTAATGCGCACCGGTACTTCTAATGTGCCATACTGGTTTGTCACTTGCGTCATGTCGCCATCTTTAAGGCCACGAGCAGCCGCATCAACGGGGTTCATCCACACGGCATCTTCTACCGCTTCACGTAGCCATGGAACATTGTGATAGCTAGAATGTGTACGACCTTTAGTGTGGTAGCCGACTAACTGTAGCGGGAAGTCTGAATCAACATTTTCAGTGCTATCTTCGTAGCCGCCCCAAGTACGTTGGTACTTAGGTAAAGCCGTTACGTAATCTCCCTGAACATCTTTATCAAATGTACGTTCGACGCCAAATTTGGCCATATTCACTGAGTACATCTCAATTTTGCCACTCGGTGTGCCAAGTGGTTCACCGCCATTAACAAAAGAGTCCATAGAGATCACAGGCTCTGGATTGCTATAGTGGAAAATGCCGATATCTTGCGCTTCTTTGAATGTTGCTGGTAGCGCCGGAATCGCATTGGCGTTATTAGCATTAGCAGCCGCTTTGCCGTAGGCCTCCTCCATCCACTGCTCTTCGGTTTTACCTTCGGTGTATTCCGCTTCTTTGCCCATGGCTTTAGCAATCGCTAAGCCCTGTTCAAAGTAATTGCGGCAATCAAACATCGGCTCAATACCGCGCATTGCAGTTAAGTAACCTGTGTTACCCGCAGCGTAGGATGCTGATGCGAAGTCATCAGTTTCTAACCAGCTAGTATCTGGCAGTAAAATGTCGGCAAACTTAGCACTTGGCGTCATCCAGCAATCACTGACAACGATGAATTCACACATGGTTTCATCTTCTAGTGTTTTGGCGGTCAGACTCGTTTCTGAATGTTGGTTAATTAATGCATTAGAGTTAAGAGCAAAAATAGACTTAACCGGTGTTCTAAGTGGCGTATCTAAATCTTCAAGGCCGCGAACGTCATGACTTCTACCAGTCATGTTCTCATGGTTGCGGATCGCTTCTTCCCAGTTATAGAAGCTAATGGTGGTGCCAATTGGATTTGAAAGCCCAGAAATACCTGAAGCACTTAAGCCAGAACGGCCTTGAGATGGCATGGCTCCGTTTGAAGTGCCTAAACGGCCAACCTGATTGAAAACCCATGGCAACATGTAGCATGACCGCATCGCTTGCTCGCCATTGGCATGACGGTTTACGCCTGCGCCAGTAACGATAAAGGCATTTTTAGCAGACATGATTTTTTGTGCAATTGACTTAATCGCATCTTCTGGGATACCACAAATTGCTGCCGCCCAAGCCGGTGTTCTTGCACCTTCGCCTACAAACTTACCAACACCCATGATGTAGTCATGGAAGTTTTCTTCATCATCTACGTATTGGGCAAGTTCTTTTTTCTCGGCATCAGCTTCTAGCACCGCTTTCAATGCTGTTAATGACGCTTTGTCGTAACCAGAAACATGCTTGTCCATAAATGCTTGGTCAACATGCCCTTGAGAAATGGCTTCATACATTAGTGCCTCTGCAAAAGCAGAATCCGTACCTGGTCGAATACCGTGCCACTCATTTTCTTTACCTAAACAAGAGTCGGTATAACGCGGGTCGACCATGATCACTTCACAATTTGGATTTGATTTTAAGGCTTCAGAGAAATCACGACCTTCGCCTGAACCCGATTGACGCATCTCATTCGGGTTGTAACCTATGCCTAAAAACAGATCTGAATTGACTAAGCCATTAAGTGTTGAACCACTGGTGCCATAATGCCCAGTTGCTGCAGACGCAAAGTTAAGCTGCTGCCATGAATAGTTACCTTGAATTTTTAAGAAACCACCATTAAGGTTCAAAACTCGATTAAACCAGTTTGATGATTTAACGGAGTAATATGCACCGGTGCCGTAAAGCTTTAAAATCGAGTCGTTTCCATACTGCCCTGCAATGCGTTGTAATTCACTGGCGATTTCAGCAGCAGCTTCATCCCAAGTAATAGGCACAAACTTACCTTCGCCTCGCTTACCAACACGCTTCATTGGTTGCTTTAAACGATCCGCGGCATAAGTGCGCTGCTTAAGCGAACGACCACGAGCACAAGCACGAACTTGATGCAGCTTGCCCGCTTCATCTTCTATATTGTGGTCAGTTTCAATATTTGCGATAGAACCATCTTCATTGGTAAAAACTTTTACTGGGCAGTTTGAGCCGCAGTTCACCAAACAGGCACTGTAGCCGTAAGGGGCAGTTTTATCTGGATCGGGTGGGATAGGTTTACCAGGTTCAATGGGAGTCCAATCAATAGAGTCATCATCACTACCACAGCCAACCAACACAGCTCCAGCAGTTAGGGCACTGGTTGCCTGCAAAAAAGTACGTCTTTTCATTTTGCGTTACCTCGACATTTAACAACATTGTCACGCCTAAATGGCGCATTTTAAGTGCGTGTTTGCCCACACTTTTAATAAGGTAATTGTCTGCCTAATGTTGATAATTAAAAAAACTTGCTCAGAGAAATGTGATATTGAAGTGTAAATATCAACATAATGCTCAACATTTCGTGAGCAAGTTCGTTAAATGTTTTTCGCTTGTTTAACCTTAGCTAACTAACTTTGGTAAGAAGATCACATTCATCTAACTGAGTGTGAGATACAACTTGAAACACCTCAATAAAAACAATAAAAACAATAGCTTAAATATATCGCAGAATTAACAAAAAGCAGACAAAAAGAGAGTGATAATCGCTTTTATTTGGCTTTATATTTAATCGAGTTGCATCTGGCTAGCATAAAGCAGCTGTTGCCCACTCAACTTTGAAGCGTTAAAAACGACAAAAGCACCTTATGGTGCCTTTGTTCTATTTGTTAGCGCATGCTTCAATCACACCATTCCACTTTCTATATGGAGTAACTAGGTCTAAAAAGGTTGATTAACCATCACCCAGAATTGACTGTCTTCATTACTGTAAGCTAGCTCAGTACGAACAACCACGTCCTCGACTTCAAAGCGAGCACCAATACCCGCTGACCACTTTAAGTCCTCATGCAGTGCTGCTGCGTCAAACTCATCGGCTACCTGCCCTGCTTCAGCAAATACCACCCACTGCCACCAAGGAATATCGTACAGGTTAAATACCGGCCACTGCTGTAATGGCTGCCATCTTGGTTGAATGCGGTACTCTGCCGAGTACATCACCGCAGAGCGACCCGTAAAGCGTTTACTGGCGTAACCTCTCAGGCGATCAAAACCACCTAAGCTCACTCCAGCAAATGAAGGAGGCCGATGATAGTTATTACCACTCCGCGCATTCCAAGTCGGGGTATCGGCCAAATAAAAGTTAAATGCCATCACCTGTTGCGCAAACCAATCGTTGCTTCCTATAGCAAAGAAAGCGCTCTGCTCAAACTCCCATGTCGTCCAACTATTACGTTCATCAGAACCAAAGTCTCGGCTCACTTTAAGGCTTGTTTGGCCGCCTTGAGTGCTGTTTTTACCGTTATCGCGGTTGTCCCAATCAAGTTCTAGCGCAACGCCTTGCGCTTTTTCAGGTAAGTATTCATAGCCTTGTAACTCACGAGTTTGCACAAACGGACTGACTTTAATACTGGTCACGCCAGAACTCAGTGGGTCCCAACTGATAGGTTCTTTACTTGGGGCCAAACTACGTGCCGCACCTGCACTGCCACGCCCCCATGGCAATACATATTTTGCATGCATACGGGTATAGGATTCATCACCAAAGGTGACCACTTTATTGGCCTCCTGATGAGGCGCTGCAGAGTCTAATAGGTAATAAATCCCCTCTTTAAATTGTGCCTGATAAGTTTCAACCGAAAAAAGCCAGCTATCGACTTCAGGGATCTGATAATTATGCGCACTTAAATAGCCAACCCAACTATCGTTTGCACTGTATAAACCGATTCCGAGAATGGAAGCTTGAACCTGCCCCGCATGCTTTATCACGCCTGCAGCGCCTAATGCAGTGCTTAGTGACTCCGATGAGAAGGCAAATGGAACCGCAACAAACTCTGCATCTGCTGTTGTAGCAGGTGCGCTTTCTTGCTCGAATGATGGCTCAGTTATTACCGCAGACGAACTTTGCGGTTTAGTGATAGTCGTAGGGCTCGCAAAAGCTAAAGGTTGTAGCGTCAAGGCCACTGCAGAAATGAATAATTGTAATTTCAATTTAAAAAATCTTCACGCTGATGGCAGGCATCCCGCCTCACCAAAAGCGACTTAACTTTATTTATTGCTCAATCTAGGCAAACAGCAACGCGAGGAGTGAGCTTGGTCACGAGCTCATAAGCGATTGTACCAATATGCTCAGCCACCTCTTCAACGGGTAACTCTTTACCCCACAAAACAGCGAGATCGCCCACTTTATCGTTTGCATCGATGCCGAGATCTACCGTCAACATATCCATCGATACTCTACCAACAATCGGCACGATACGACCATTAACCAATACCGGTGTACCAAGCGGTGCATTGCGTGGATAGCCATCACCGTAGCCGATAGCAACCACGCCAAGGTTAGTATCTTGCTCTGCGGTCCAAAAGCTACCATAACCCGCACTTTCGCCCGCTTTATGCTCACGAATGGCAATCAGCTGTGAAACGAGCTCCATAGCCGGTTGTAACCCATGTTTAGTTCCGAGATCGCCAAATACTGGAGAGACACCATAAAGTGCTATTCCAGGTCTAATCCAGTCTGCTTGACTTTGCTGCCAAAACAGAGCTCCAGCAGAATTAGCCAGAGTGCGATCACCGGGAAGATCTTTGGTCAAGGTATCGAATACTCTCTGCTGCTCAGCAGTGCTAGGGTTACTCGGTTCATCGGCACAAGCAAAATGGGTCATCAAATGGATAGGTTTTGCAACATTGTCATTGGCCATTAATCTTTGATAAGTGGCGTCGAACTGCGCTGGCGAAAAGCCAAGACGGTGCATGCCGCTATCAACTTTTAACCAAACCGTAACTGGCTTAGTTAAATTTATACTTTCCAACATTTCCAGCTGAGACTCATGATGCACCACGGTTTCAATATCATGTTCAACTAAAGTGGTTAGATCTCCAATACGGAAAAAACCTTCGAGTAGTAGGAGTTTAGCTGCCACGCCACCAGCTCGTAGCGCCAATGCTTCTTCAAGGCGCGCTAAGCCAAAACCATCAGCATCACCTAAACACTGGGCGACATTCAACAAGCCATGACCATAGCCATTAGCTTTTACTACCGCCATCACTTTACTGTTAGGCGCCAACTCATGCAGCCGGGCTAAATTGTGGCTTAGCGCTTTACGACTGATCTCTGCTCGTGGAAATGGTTTCAAAACTAGCCTTGTTAGATGTTATCAAAAAATAAGAGCCTCATTGAGGCTCTATTGTAGTGATTTATTGTTAGTAAAAATCGTTATGAACAACAATTAATCTTCTTCGAACTGCGGGCCTGCATAATTGTCAAAACGAGAAAACTGCCCTTGGAAGGTTAAGCGTACACGCCCAATAGGGCCGTTACGTTGCTTACCGATAATAATCTCTGCTGTGCCCTTATCTTCAGAGTCATCGTTATACACTTCATCACGGTAAATAAACATGATCAAGTCGGCATCCTGCTCGATTGCGCCCGATTCACGCAAATCCGAGTTAATAGGACGTTTATCAGCACGTTGCTCCAACGAACGGTTAAGCTGAGAGAGTGCAACAACGGGGATCTCTAATTCTTTTGCCAAGGCTTTAAGTGAACGAGAGATCTCTGAGATTTCTAGAGTACGGTTATCTTTTAGCGCAGGTACCTGCATCAACTGAAGGTAATCGATCATGATCATCGATAGGCCACCATACTCACGGGCAACACGTCTAGCACGACTTCGGACTTCAGTTGGCGTTAAGCCTGAGCCGTCATCGATATACATCTTGCCCTGCTCAAGCATAATCCCCATTGTCGAAGAAACGCGTGCCCAATCATCGTCATCAAGTTGTCCGGTACGAATTTTGGTTTGGTCCACTCGTCCAAGTGATGCCAACATACGCATCATGATCTGTTCTGAGGGCATCTCTAAACTAAAAATAAGTACAGGTTTATCCTCATGCAGTGCTGCTTGTTCACACAAGTTCATTGCAAAAGTAGTTTTACCCATCGACGGACGTGCAGCAACAATAATAAGGTCGCCAGATTGGAAACCTGCAGTCATATTATCGAGATCGCCAAAACCACTCGACACGCCGGTAACGCCGCTGGTCGGATTATTATAGAGTTCTTCAATCTTATCGACGGTTTTCTCAAGAATGGTTTTAATGCCTTCTGGGCCTTCGTTTGCGTTAGCGCGTTGCTCAGCAATCTTAAAGACTTTGGTCTCGGCTAAATCAAGCAGTTCACTTGAATTACGCCCTTCAGGGTTAAAACCTGCATCAGCAATTTCGTTAGCGACTTTAATCATGTCACGAACAACGGCACGCTCACGCACGATATCGGCATAAGAGTGAATGTTACCCGCACTAGGAGTATTTTTGGCTATTTCACCAATGTAAGCAAAACCACCCACATCCTCTAATTGATCTTCAAGCTCTAACTGCTCAGAGACGGTAATCAAATCGATTGGATTACCTGCACTCACCAGTACCTCCATGGCACTGAAAATCATTGAGTGAGCTCGCGAATAGAAATCTTCCTTTACAACAGCCTCTGCGACCCTATCCCACGCGTCAGAATCTAACATCAAGCCACCGAGAACAGATTGTTCAGCTTCAATTGAATGCGGCGGCATTTTCAGCGCATCCATCTGAATATCTCTTGGCTTTTCTTTGGCCTTAAAGGCGCGTTGCTGTGACATTAAATCTCCAAAATTCCAACGATTAAGCAAAATGTGGTATAAAACGGGCTCAAGCAGAGCAGGCAATTAACATCATACGACCTGCAGATAAATAAAACACACAAAAACAATATAAGGAAAGAACATGCGCAATGCATTGATTGCCGCAATCGCTCTCTCTACTGGGGTACTGTCATCCTCAGCAGTTATGGCTGACGAAGGACAGTGGCAGCCGTATCAGATGCCCTCTATCGCTGACAAACTCAGTGAACGCGGTATTGATATCCCAGCAGAACAACTCGCCGATCTCACTCGCTACCCTATGAATGCCGTTGTCGGTTTGGGCTATTGTACCGCCAGTTTTGTTTCGCCCCAAGGCTTAGTTGTCACAAACCATCATTGTGCCTACCGTGCTATTCAATATAACAGTAAAAAAGAACATAATTATTTAGCTGATGGCTTTTTAGCAACCAGCAAAGACAAAGAGCCTACAGCAGGCCCAAATGAACGTCTGTATATTACTGAAGCGGTCACCAACGTATCGACCCAGGTAAAACAAGACATTGGTAACGACCCGTTACTGCGCTATGAAAATATCCAAGCCAATCGTAAAGCACTCATTAAAGAGTGTGAGTCAGATGATAACTACCGTTGTTCAGTACGTAGTTTCCACAATGGTCTTGAGTATTACCTGATTAAGCAGCTCATCATTCGTGATGTTCGCTTAGTGTACGCGCCACCAGAAAGTGCTGGCGCCTTTGGCGGTGATATCGACAACTACGAGTATCCTCGTCATTCAGCTGACTTTACTTTCCTACGCGCCTACGTTGGTAAAGATGGCAAGCCAGCGGTATTTAATAAAGACAACGTGCCTTATCAGCCTAAAAGTTACCTTAAAATTAATGCTGATGGTGTTAAAGCAGGTGACGGTGTATTTGTTGCGGGCTACCCAGGTTCAACAAGTCGTTACCGCTTAACCAGTGAGCTAGAGTTTGCTAGTGATTGGTTATATCCAACGCTTGCCACTCGTTTTCAGTTGCGTATAGACACCATTGAAGCCATGAGCGCTGCCAATAATGAAGTGAAGATCAAATACGCAGGTAAACTTGCCGGCATGGCCAACCGCATGAAAAAGTATAACGGTCTACTCGACGGCTTTAAAGCCACAGATATCGCAGGTATTAAGCAAGGCCGCGAAGATGACTTCAAGGCATGGCTAGCAAAAGATAAAACTTACCAATCTTTCCAGACTCAATTTGATGAGTTAGAAACGTTACTGGTTGAGCAACGTAAACAGCGCCAAACACGTTACTACTTTGAAAATGCTCAAAGTAGCGCATTATTGGCAACAGCTAACAAACTTTACCGCCTTGCAAAAGAGAAAGCTAAACCAGATGCAGAGCGAGAAGAAGGCTACCAAGAGCGTGATATGAAGATGTTTAAAGCACGTCTTAAGCGTCTTGATTCAAGCTTTGCAGTGAGCGTTGATAAAACACTTTGGTTACAAGATTTAGAAGCATATCTGAATCAAGACATTCGTGTAAGCGAGCTAGACGCGGCGCTGAATGAAGGTGATGTTGAAGCAAGTCTTGCTGACAAACTCGATGGGCTTTATGCACTCACCTCGTTAACAGATAAAGACAAGCGTCTTGCGTGGATGGAAGCAGATGCTGCAGCATTTGAAACCAGTGCCGATCCTTTCATTCGTCTTGCCGTAGCCTTGTATGACAAGAACATGGCTGGAGAGAAAGCAGCAAAAACATTGGCAGGTAAGCTGTCGATGGCGCGTCCGGACTACATGAAAGCGGTCATCGCTTATTATAAGTCTAACAACTGGCCGGTATACCCAGATGCTAACGGTACACTGCGGATCACCTACGGTATGGTCGACGGCTACCAATCTAAAGATGCACTCTATAAACAGCCATTTACCCGCTTAGAAGGCATTCCAGCTAAACATACTGGTGTAGAACCGTTTAATGCCCCAGCAAAGCTACTAAAAGCGATTGAAGAGCAGCGTTACGGCAGTCATAAAGTGACAACCGTATATCAAGACCCAGCATCTTGGTTATGCCGCCTATTCTCTTGTTTAGATAAGCCAGAGCAATTTAACTCTGTACCCGTTAACTTCTTATCAAGCGTTGATACCACAGGCGGTAACTCTGGCTCACCAGTGTTTAACGGCAAAGGTGAACTTGTGGGGCTTAACTTCGACTCAACTTACGAAGCGATTACTAAAGACTGGTTCTTTAACCCAACAATCACCCGTGCAGTACATGTCGATATCCGCTACATATTGTGGATGATGGATGAAGTCGATCACGCACAAAACCTGATTGAAGAGCTAGATTTAGTCAGAAACTAAAAAGCTCTGCTCCACACACAAAATGGCAGTTAATTAAGCTCCCCACTTAGTTAACTGCCATTTTTTATGCCAGTCAGTCATCTGCAAAATAATATTACTGCTGTAACAGAATACATGTCTAAATATTTCAAACTACGTCAAAGTATTTCAGAAGAACCCCCTAAGCGAACAACCGAACCTAGTTAGATCCCCTTTCACAAAAGTATATATACAAAACTAACCATCAATCAACCTTAAGTATTAAGGCCTTACCTCGCTTATAACAGTTTGTTAGTGATGATTGGAGCGTTAGCGCTAAAGTGACGGGTAAAATGATCCAAAGTGGTATGGATGATTTCTGTGCGAACGATGGTTTCACTCGTTGGGCGGCTGATAATCGCTATGATAACTTTGACCCACATTCACTAGCAGGTTGTATATTAATCAATCCAGGTAATGATATTACCATTGCAATGGATCTGAATAATGATGGCAATCTAACAAACACAACTACACCGAATTCATACCATAATCTACCAGAGTATGATCGTAAGTATGCAGGCTTAGAGTTAGTGCTAGATAAGCAGTTCAGCGATAGCTGGAAGATTAACATGTCTTACATTTTATCAAGAACTTGGGGTAATGCAGAGGGTTATGTTAACTCGTCTTTAGCTCAAGAGGATGCTGGTGCGACGCAAGACTTTGACCACGCAAACTTTATGCATGGCGCAGATGGTGACCTACCAACAGATAGAAGACACCAGTTTAAGCTATATGGCGTATATGAAATTACTGACGAGCTATTCGTTTCAGCGAATGCAACTCTAATGTCAGGTACACCATTGAGCTGCCAAGGTTTTGTAAGCCTTGACGGTATGGAAGAAGGCGACGGTTCAACTGCTTATGATGCACCAAACTTTAAGCGCTACGGCGCTTCGAGCTTTTATTGTAAAAATGAAGCCGGTGAACAAGAGTTAACCGAACGAGGTTCTGAAGGCCGCACTGATTGGGAGTTTAATCTAGATCTAGGTCTATCTTACTCACCAGCTTTCGCTGAAGGTTTAACAGTAAAAGCGACTGTGTTTAATGTGTTTAACACACAAGATCCTTATATTCTCGATCAACAAAAAGATCTTGACCAAGGTAGCGACACAATTAACCCTGGCTACTTAAAGCCTATCGGTTATACAGCTCCACGTTCAGTGCAATTATCTGCACATTACAAATTCTAAATAAATTTGTACTTGAAAACGGCCACTTTAGTGGCCGTTTTTTTGCTAAAAATTAATGTACTGCTAAATGGACTATCTTGAAGGAAGATAAACGAGTTACAAATATGTCCCAATAAGCTAGTTTCACCTTGAAACAAACTCGGACTCACATTGCTAAAATCCTGAGTCTGGCTAACTCACATGAATTAGCATCGATGGTAATGGGTGTTAGATAATGCAATGAGTACAACCCCTCCTGCTTTTCCTGCTTTTC
>NZ_JBFRIY010000017.1:38483-49833 GCF_041468565.1 Shewanella sp. 10N.286.54.B9 | reverse complement strand
TCCTGCTTTTCCTGCTTTTCAAACATAAAAAAACACCGCTCTAATAAATTAGAACGGTGTTTTAAATTAAAGCTTTGCTAATACCCTAAGGTATTAATGCAAAATATTAGTCTTCTGCAACAACAGAAAGCTTAACAATAGCTTTAACTTCAGTGTGAAGTTGAACTTCAACTTCGAAATCACCAGTGTTGCGCAATGCACCTAGTGGTAGACGTACTTCGCTTTTAGCAAGCTCAACGCCAGCAGCAGTAACTGCATCAGCTACGTCACGGTTACCAATAGATCCAAATAGCTTGCCTTCGTCACCAGCTTTAGAAGCGATAACAACAGCTTCTAATGCAGTGATTTTTTCTGCACGAGCAGACGCAGCAGCTAATTCTTCAGCTAACTTAGCTTCTAGTTCAGCACGACGTGCTTCAAAAACTTCAGTGTTAGCAGCGTTAGCAACAACAGCTTTACCTTGTGGTAAAAGGAAGTTACGAGCGTAACCAGCTTTTACAGAAACTTGGTCACCCAAGTTGCCTAGGTTAGCGATTTTATCAAGTAAAATAACGTTCATTTTATATTCCTCTAAATTATTGCAGTATTACTGATGTAAATCAGTGTACGGCAGTAGAGAAAGATAACGAGCACGCTTGATAGCGCGAGCTAGTTGACGTTGATATTTAGCATTTGTACCAGTGATACGACTAGGAACAATTTTACCACTTTCAGTGATGTAGTTCTTCAAAGTAACGATATCTTTGTAATCGATCTCGGTAACGCCTTCTGCAGTGAAACGGCAGAACTTGCGACGACGGAAATAACGTGCCATGTGACAGTCTCCTAAGTTTTCAATTCGACATTTTCAGCGTGTAAAACCAAACGATTTTGACCATTTCTGCTCTGTTGCAGATTAAGGAAACCTTCGACTTGGATTTCTACGCCGGCTTTCAGATTTTCTGTAACGCTGTTAAAGCGCTCACCACTTAATACAACTTGAATTTGACAATAAACGTTGCGTAGCATTTCTGCTTCATAACGTTGAGATTTGTGCTCCAACATCAATACCGTATGGGCAATGCCTGCTGGGCTATCAAATCGTCTAGAACGCGTAATGGTTCCTGCTAATACCAAATTGTTTGTGGTCACAAAAAAACTTACTCAGCTGTGTTTTCAGCGCTTTCTTTAACTTCTTCAGTAGCTTCTGCACGAGGTGCACGCTCTTCAGATGAACGACGTGTATCGCGTTCGTCTTTAGCTTTAGCCATTGGAGATGCTTCAGTGATGGCAGCTTTAGTACGCATAACCATGCTACGCAAAACAGCGTCGTTGAAACGGAAAGCTGTTTCAAGTTCTTCAACCGATTCTGCAGTAGTCTCTACGTTCATAAGAACATAGTGAGCTTTATGCAACTCGATGATTGGGTAAGCCAGTTGACGACGGCCCCAGTCTTCTAAACGGTGAATTTGACCGCCAGCTTGGGTAAGAATACCCGTGTAACGCTCGATCATACCTGGCACTTGCTCACTCTGATCAGGGTGAACTAAAAATACGATTTCATAATGACGCATTTTTTTGCTCCTTACGGTTATCTAGCCTCGTTGTTGGCTCAGTCAAACCTAATAGAGGCAAGGAACTAATTAAAGTGACTGATTTAAGCCGCGGAATAATACATAAATTAGCAACGAGACTCAAGCGATAACTTACTGAGAACGAAATTAACTGGGTAATACTTGTCGTTTTAAGTAAGTTAATAACAGTTAAACTTTTCAATGCCAGCGACATTAGCCCCAAGTTTAAAGCAAAGATTAAAAGTTTGAATACTGAAGTATACCAATCAGTAAAGAAGTTGATGCGTTTCTATTGCGATGACCTGCACTCGTTTAGGCTTACCTGCGCAAGCATTACAATCGATATTGTGGCCGTTTCCCTTAAGTAAAATCCTCCTCGCTTCCCCCCAGGATTTATCAACAACATAATCTAGTTTGCGCTGCTGCTGATTCTAGGTATGATGTCGCATTGCACTATTTTACTTTCAACCTAGAACAGCATACCAAGAATAATAATGTCTAGAATCCTTACCGCAGCCTTAGCACTATCTTGCTCACCAGCAGCCTTCGCACTTGTACCGCCTGATTATCAAGAGCCACCGAGTGATTTTACTGCTGAAATTGAAGCCGGCTTCCAGCTTAATACAGGTAATACTGAATCGAGCAGTTTCAATGGGCGCACAAAATTAGTTTACGACACTGATTCAACGAGGCAAGAGGCCACCATCAAAGGTTATTTTGCGGCCGATGATGAAAAAACCACGTCAGAAAAGTACGACCTGCAACTGCAATCTAGCTACAAATTCTATAGTGGCTACGTTTTCGGCCGTGGTGACTTCACTTGGGATAAATTTGGTAGTTACACTCGCGTATCTACCATTTCTGGTGGTTATGGTTTCGATGCTATTTCCAATTCAAGCACTAAGCTTAGTTTAGAAGTCGGTCCAGGTTATCGTTATAACTTGCCCATTTCGACAGACAATATCCCTAACCCTGAAGCCAATAAAGATGTCATTTTACGTACAGCGGCAAAATTTGAGCAGAAACTACAAGAGTACACCAGTCTAAATGCAGACTTGACCTCTGAGGTTGGAGAAGACAACAACACGCTGACGTTAGATATGAGCTATAAGAATACCCTGTTCCAAGATTGGGCATTCAAAATAGGCGTCAACATTAAATACACTCAAGTGGTACCTGAAGGCTCTAAACAGACTGATACCATCACGACTTTCAACCTGCTGTATACCTTTCAATAACCTGATTCGATAATTTGTCCTTGAGCTTGCTTAGAGTGAGCTCAAGGACAATCCGATTAGCAGCGCCTCTCAGTTACTTTAATTGCTGCATTAAGTAAGCGTAAACCATAGAGCTTAATTCAGCGGCTTGGTTATTATCCGCAGCCCCGGCATGGCCACCCTCTATGTTTTCGTAATACAGCACATCTATCCCCATATCTTCCATTTTCGCTACCATTTTACGAGCATGGCCTGGGTGGACTCGATCATCGCGAGTTGAGGTAGTAAAGAACACTTTAGGGTAAGCCGTATCTTTCTTTAGGTTGTGATAAGGCGAGAATTTTTTAATATAGTCCCATTGCGCAGGGATATCTGGATCGCCATATTCACCCATCCAACTCGCACCAGCCAGTAACTTATTATAACGCTTCATATCGAGTAACGGCACTTGGCACACAACGGCGTTATATAGATCAGGGTTTCGAGTAAAGGCTGCCCCCATCAATAAACCACCATTACTACCACCTTGGATCCCTAAATGTTTACTCGAAGTAATTTTGCGGCTCACTAAATCCTTAGCTATCGCTTCAAAATCTTCATAAGCCTTATGGCGATTCTCTTTCAAGGCAGCTTGATGCCATGCAGGCCCGTATTCACCACCGCCACGAATGTTAGATAACACATATACACCGCCCTGCTCTAGCCAGTTTTTACCGATAGTTGCAGAGTAGGATGGACGTAATGAAACTTCAAAACCGCCATAACCATAGAGTAGAGTTGGATTTGTGCCATCTAGCTTTAAGTTTTTCGCCATCACCACAAAATACGGTACTTTGGTGCCATCTTTTGATTTAGCGAAATATTGTTTCGTTTCAAACTTGTCTGCAGCAAACTGCTGCTTCATTGCCTTCAGTTTCTTTGCTTTCATGCTCTTAGCATCAAACAGGTAAAGGCTAGAAGGCTCTAAAAAGCTAGTATAGTTAACGAAGACCTCATTGCTGTCATCTTCAGCGCCGAACACACTCAATGTACCGTTGACATCAAATGGCGCTTGCTGTGTTTGCCATTTGCTACCATTTTGCACATAGCGTACTAATTTACTTTTTACGTTATCGAGCCAAGTAATTAATATTGCGCCTTTAGTAAATCTAACTTGCGAAATTGAAGCTGTCGCCGTAGGTTCAACCAACACACTAAATTCAGGCTTTTGCGCTATCAGTTTATCTAGATCAGTATAAACAATAGCGCCCTGCTTAAAGGTTTTGCCGCCGGCTTTGAGCTCACTTTTAAGCTCTATATAAAGCTGGTCATTGAAATAACCTTTGATATCGGCATCTTTCGGCAGCGGCAACTCAACCAATTTGTTGTCATGATAAGCGTAGTGTTGAGCAGTATAAAAAGTAAGACTTTCAGTAATCAGCTGTAGTGGTTTTTTATCGTCATAAATCACATAGCCAGACACCGCAACCGAGGCCTTATCACCACTAAAAATTGTTTCAGCCGCAGACAGTGGCGTACCACGTTGCCACTGTTTAACCACTTTAGGGTAGCCTGAATCGGTTAAACTGTTACCGTCACCGAAATCGGTGCCAACAAAAACAGTATCTTTGTCTATCCAACTGACACTTGATTTTGCTTCATTCAATGTAAAAGGTTTGCTCTGTTTGTCTATAAATGCTTTTTGCTTCAGATCAAACTCACGCACTTCAACAGCATCAGCCCCACCGCGTGACAATGACACCATACAGCGATCGTAATTGGGATAGCGACAGTCCATTCCCTTGTACACCCAATTCACCCCTTCAGCCTTACCTAGAGCATCAATATCTAATACAGTCTCCCATTTAGGTTCTGCTTTGACGTACTCCTCCATGGTCGTTCTACGGTAAATCCCTCGGACATGTTTTTCGTCTTTCCAGAAGTTATACAGGTAGCCATCCATGCGACTAGCGTATGGGATCCGCTCTTTGTTATTCAAAATAGCAAGGCTATTACTCACTAACCCATCAAACCCTTTATATGCTTTTATCTCCTTTTCAGAGTGAGCATTTTGTTGCTTGACCCACTCCATCGGTTTTGCGCCTTCTACATCTTCAAGCCAGAGGAATTTGTCCTCTTCAGCAAAAGAGGGGGCTGCGGCAATTGAACTTAGCACGCATAAAGATAAAACTTTGTTTCGCATATAAACATCCTGTTATTAGAGTTAGTTTGGCTAAACTACTGCATGTGCTAACAAAGTTAAACAGTACAGGTTAATAAATTGTAACCATAAATAACGGTTACTCATTTGCAGGATACGAGCAACCGTTAGCACGACCAGCCATTATCTTTAGCCTCCAAATACAACAACGCCGATGAAGTTATAGCTTCATCGGCGTTTTAGAGTAGTGACCTGTGATGTGCAGGTAATTAGCTCATTATAAGCTTATTTTGCAAGACGTTGACGCACAGCTTCAAACAAACAAATACCCGTCGCAACAGACACGTTTAAGCTAGATACGCTGCCCGCCATCGGAATCGAAATTAAGGTATCGCAGCTTTCACGAGTTAAACGGCGAAGTCCTTTACCTTCAGCGCCCATAGCAATCGCTAGCGGCCCTGTTAGGCTAGCTTGGTAAACATCACTATCAGCTTCACCAGCAGCACCTGCAATCCAGATCCCTTTATCTTGCAGGCTACGCATAGTGCGTGCAAGGTTGGTCACTTGATATAGCGGAACGATTTCTGCGGCGCCGCAAGCCACTTTACTAACAACCGGCGTTAAGCCAACTGAGTTATCTTTCGGTACGATAATCCCTTGCACACCCGCAGCGTCAGCATTACGTAAACATGCACCCAGATTATGCGGATCGGTAACACCGTCCAGAATCAACAGAAATGGCGTTTCAGTGGCATCTAACATTGCGTGTAGATCGTTATCATTGAGGATCTTGGCAGCTTTCACCTTTGCCACAACGCCTTGATGCTGACCACCTGCAGACTTGTCATCTAACGCTTTACGAGAAGCATACTGAACAGACACGCCCCACTGCGATGCAATTTCCAAGATTGGTGTTAATCGTTTGTCGTCTCGGCCCTGTAGCACCCAGATTTCGATAACGCGTTCAGGGCTATTTTGCAGTACAGCTTCAACAGCATGCAAACCAAAGGTTATATCTTGCTTCTTCATCTATTTCTTACTCGTTTTACGCTTCGCTGACTTGGCTTTTTTAGCCGAAGACTTTTTCGCAGAAGCTTTTGTCTTAGTCGTGCCAGCTTTGCTGCCACTGCTTGATTTGTTTTTGCTTGCCGAGCGAGAGCCTGACTTGGCACTACTCTTACTGCTAGTTGAACGCTTACCTTTTCCAGCACTGCGCTCTTTATCAGCAAGCTTAGCGCCTTCGCGATTAACACGTTCTCTGGCTGTCATGGGTTTGCTAGGTTTGCGACGCTTGCCACCAGCTGCATCGCCTTCCATCATCAGGTCAATTTGACGGTCATCAAGATTTACCGCTGCAACTTTTACCGTTACCGTATCGCCAATCTGATATACCTGACCTGACGCCTCACCGACTAAACGTTGGCGCATGTTGTCGTATTGGTAGTAATCACTACCTAAACTCGAGATATGCACTAATCCATCGATAAACAGGTCGTTTAGTCGGACAAACATGCCAAAGTGCGTCACTGATGCAATAACCGCGTCAAAGGTGTCGCCAACATGATCTTGCATAAACTCACATTTAAGCCAATCGTTGACGTCTCGTGTCGCTTCATCTGCACGGCGCTCAGTGGTTGAACACTCTTCACCTAACAGGTCCAACTCTTCAATCTTGTAGTTATAACCGCCGTCAGCAGTCCACTGCTCAGATTGTTCTCCCTCTTGTTTTGACAACAAGTAACGGATAACGCGGTGCAAGATAAGATCTGGGTAACGTCGAATAGGTGAAGTAAAGTGCGAATACGCCTCTAATGCTAAGCCAAAGTGACCTTCGTTATCTGGGGTATAAGTTGCTTGGCGCATCGATCTTAGTAACATCACCTGAATCAGCTCAGCATCAGGCCTATCTGCAATCTGCTCCATCACCGCTTGGTAATCTTTTGGCGTTGGCTCTAGACCACCTTCCATCGTTAAGCCGCGCTCTTTAAGGAAATCCTTAAAGTTGGTAAGCTTTTGTTCCGATGGTGCCTCATGCACTCGGTATAACACCTCACCTTTGTGCTTTTTAACAAACTTTGCCGAAGCGACATTTGCCAAAATCATACACTCTTCAATGATCTTATGTGCTTGATTGCGGCTGCGTGGCACAATCTTATCGATTTTGCGCTGCTCATTAAAAATGAACTGAGTTTCAGTGGTCTCAAATGCAATCGCACCACGTTCTGCACGGGTTTCATCCAGTGTCAGATACAAAGATTGTAACGTTTGCAGGTGCGGGAATATAGGTTTGAGCTTGTCGCTCACCTCGCCACCTTCAAGCATGTCAGCAACCTGAGTGTAGGTTAAACGCGCATGGGAGTGCATTACCGCTGGATAAAATTTATATCCAGATAACTTGCCCGCTGCAGAAATAGTCATCTCAGCAACCATACATAGACGGTCAACCTCTGGCATCAACGAACACAGTCCATTGGAGATCTTCTCAGGCAGCATAGGAATGACTTGAGATGGGAAGTACACCGAGTTACCGCGCGAGCGTGCTTCTCGGTCTAATGCAGATTCAGTGCGCACATAATGGCTCACATCAGCGATTGCGACCCATAGGCGCCAGCCACCTGATTTTTTCTTTTCAGCATATACGGCATCATCAAAGTCACGCGCATCTTCGCCATCAATAGTAACCAGCGGCAAATGACGCAAGTCAACACGGCCTTCTTTATCAGCCTCAGTCACTTCATCAGGGATTTTTCTAAGTTTCTTCTCAATCAGTCCTGACCACTTATGGGGCAGATCGTAATTGCGCAGTGCAATCTCGATTTCCATCCCCGGAGCCATCTGCTGACCCAG
Organism: Shewanella sp. 10N.286.54.B9; assembly: GCF_041468565.1. NCBI lineage: Bacteria > Pseudomonadati > Pseudomonadota > Gammaproteobacteria > Alteromonadales > Shewanellaceae > Shewanella > Shewanella sp. 10N.286.54.B9. The sequence goes on along the minus strand of NZ_JBFRIY010000017.1, from coordinate 42,076 downwards.
TACTTCGATAACTTTTGCAGCAGCTTTGACATAACGTCCAGGTCTACGAGTCAGTTCTAAAACAACAATATCTCCCTGACGCGCACCTAATCGGTCCTCTTCAGGGATCAGGATCTCTTGCGTGATGCGGCGGTCATCAGCAATAACAAAGCCCATGCCGGCATCAAGATGAAAACGGCCGACTAATGCCGCTGTGCGCTGTTCGACTAAACGGACGATTCTGGCTTCGCGGCGGCCTTTACGGTCTACACCCGCTTTTTGTGCTAGAACTTTGTCACCGTGGAAGTACATCATCATGTCACGGTTATTAATGTAGAGGTCGTCTCCGCCCTCTTCTAACTTAAGAAAGCCAAAGCCATCTCGGTGGCCAATAACGGTACCAGTTAGCAAGTCCATTCTTTCAGGCAAACCATAAGCTTTGCCACGGGTAAACACTAGCTCACCGTCGCGCTCCATTGCGCGCAGGCGACGACGAATAGCTTCTAATTGCTCTTCGCCCTCAATCTTGAGTGCATTGGCTATATGTTCACGGGTTAACGGGGACTTTTGAGAGCGTAAGTATTCCAAAATATACTCACGACTTGGGATAGGGTTGTCGTACTTTTCTTGCTCTCGCTTAATATGTGGATCTTGTATCATTCATTTTCCAAAATATTGGCATGGCTGCTTTCAGCCATACTTATTGTTGCGTTCTCAGGTGTTCCTGTTTGGCCCTAGCCACTGAGCTGGGCGGCATTTTTGCCTCTAACACCTTTAACAAATTGCTTGCTTCGGCTTGCACCGTTTCATCGCTAAATACTTCGTTGTATAGCCAATGAAATCCAGTTTCGTAATCGCGTGGGCTACCATAGCCTTCACCAAATAACCGAACCAACATGATTCGCGCAGGCAGGTCACCTGTCGCAGCGGCGGGCAACACATATTGCACAGCACGCTCTTTATCTTCCATAACGAATTTACCGTCATGGTAATACTCCGCCATTCTAACCATGGCTTCAGCACTGCCTTGTCGTGCTGAGGTTTTTAACATCGAGATCCCACGTGGCGGATTGGCCTTAACGCAGATCCCGTAATTGAGCATTTCAGCCCAAAGATACTGATAGAGTGGCTGCTTTAGCACTTCAGCCCTCGCTTCAATATCCTCTACAATTTGGCAATCATCGCCTTTAACTTGTGTCAAATAGCGTTTACTGCGGATTAAATCAACCAGTTGCTCTTGAGTATAGACGTCTACGGCTTTGGGAGCAGCCATACTCGGCAAAGAAATTATCGACAATACAATAATTAATACATAACGCAGCATAAGTTCTCTCATTGACAGTAAGTAAATTCAAGCACAAGTATATTATCAGCTATAGTTGTATTTGTAGCCTGTTCTGTCTTTTTCATCGGCAGTATAACGTATTTCTTGAGGACTACCTGCGCCTCAACCCTTCCTAGTTGTAGCGGCTTTTTTACCTTCAGTAAGCACCCAATAAAAAGGCCGCTAATCGCGGCCTCTTTTTATTAACTAAACGGATTCACCAGAATCATGGTCTCGTTTCTATCCGGACCCGTTGAGATAATATCAATTGGCGTTTCTAGCAACTCTTCTAAACGCTTAATGTAGTTCATTGCTGCTTGTGGCAGCTGCTCTACAGATGTTGCGCCGAATGTTGTTTCGCTCCAACCAGGCATAGTCTCTAAAACAGGAGTGACCTGCTCATAGCCTTCAGCCGCTAGTGGAGTTGTAGTAGCGACAGTACCGTCTGGGTACTGGTAGCCAACACAAATCTTCACCTCTTCAAGACCATCTAATACATCTAGCTTAGTCAGGCAGAAGCCACTAACACTGTTGATTTGAACTGCGCGTTTCATCGCAACAATATCCAACCAACCTGGACGGCGCTTACGACCAGTCGTCGCACCAAACTCATGACCTTTAGTACCTAAGTAGTCACCAATTTCGTTTTCCAATTCCGTTGGGAAAGGACCTGCACCAACACGTGTGGTGTATGCCTTCATAATACCCAAAACGTAATCTAGATGACGTGGACCAAATCCTGAACCTGTTGCAACACCACCCGCGGTAGTATTAGAAGAGGTTACAAATGGATAAGTACCATGGTCAATATCTAGTAACGTGCCTTGAGCACCTTCAAATAGAATTGGTTCACCTGCTTTACGTGCCTGATCAAGAAGCTCAGAAACGTCAGTGCACATGCTCTTCAAGTAATCAGCAATCGCAAGAGCATCTTTCAATGTCTCTTCATAATCAACTGCTTCGCACTTGTAGTATTCAGTCAACATAAAGTTGTGATAAGCCATCACTTCCTTCAGTTTTTCGGCAAACAATTCTGCATTAAACAGATCGCCTACACGTAAACCGCGGCGTGAAACTTTATCTTCATATGCTGGACCAATTCCACGACCCGTTGTGCCAATAGCTTTATTGCCACGCGCTTTTTCGCGAGCCATATCTAATGCACAATGGAATGGAAGAATTAGAGGACATGCTTCAGAAATTAATAAACGTTCCTCTACAGGTACGCCACGCTCTTTAAGCATGTTAATTTCAGCCATCAGTGCGTCAGGTGCAAGCACCACGCCGTTACCAATAATGCATTTCACATTATCGCGTAAGATCCCTGATGGAATAAGATGAAGAACGGTCTTGTCGCCATCGATAACAAGAGTATGACCCGCATTGTGGCCACCTTGGTAACGAACGACATATTTAGCCTGTTCGGTAAGAAGATCGACTATCTTACCCTTTCCTTCGTCACCCCATTGGGTGCCGAGAACTACAACGTTTTTGCCCATTATTTGCTGCACGGTAGTGGTTAAAACGGGATTTTAGCAGATATATAGGGGCGGTAGGCAAGTAATTTATGAAAAAATAATCAATATGACTATGCCAACAGTGACTAAAGAACCACCTAACCTTTGCAGAAGCTGCTGATTTTGATTGGAAATTTCTTTCAAATAGGCGCGCCAACGGTTTGGAAACAAAAGTGGACCAATTCCTTCAATTATCAGCACTAAACCTAACGCAAGCATGATTAACTCAAAAGACATAACAAAGTATTTCCTATACCGAACAGTTTATAATATAGACAGAATTTTTAGTGTTCATATTTGACAATTGTATAACACTTAATAGCCCGTCCACTTCTTATTCTATCGCTAATGCCAAACAAATACTGCAGATAAACGGACAGAATGGATAAACAGTTACTACTAACCTCAACTGTCACTCCAGACAAAATATCAGCTTTGAAAAACTAGGGTTTGTTGTTCTTTCGAGCTTAATTTTTAGTCGACTATTTACCGTAAGGAATAATACCAATCAGTATAAAGATTTGATCGCTCAGCGAGAGTTTAGCGGCTTTGAGGTAAGGTCATTAAATGCTCCTCGGTAACTGCTCCTGCGTTACTCTCGATAGTTGCTTCTGCATTATTCTACCTTCGACCATCCTTGGTCTCGTACCTCCTATATCTGACCTCCAAGGAGGGAGGGAATGCCTTAAGCATCTCAGGAACATGCTTAAGGCCATGTGGTTCGCAATGAATGAAGAGCATAGTTAAACTAGGTTCAAGTTCATTAACGCAGC
>NZ_JBFRIY010000017.1:0-37731 GCF_041468565.1 Shewanella sp. 10N.286.54.B9 | reverse complement strand
TGTAGGAGTGTTTTTGGCTTACTACTTCGGCAACGAATAAACTTATAAGGGAACAACCATTATGTCATTACTCACTTTGGATTGACCGCCTTGAATTAGCGTGCCAAAAACGCTCTGAGTAGATCAACTTCTTATACTGGTTGGTATTAATGCATTTGGTATTAAGAGCTGCAAACTTGAAGTTAGGTAAATTACAGGCAATAAAAAACCCAGCATATAGCTGGGTTTTTTGAACTCTGAAAGCGAAAATTAACGCTTTGAGAATTGTGGCTTACGACGTGCTTTACGTAGACCAACTTTCTTACGCTCAACTTTACGAGCATCACGGGTAACGAAACCAGCAGCACGTAGAGAAGGACGTAGAGACTCGTCAAGTTCCATCAACGCACGAGTAATACCGTGGCGGATTGCACCAGCTTGGCCAGTGTTACCACCGCCCTTAACTGTTACATTGATGTCTAACTTTTCAGTCATTTCAACTAGCTCAAGTGGCTGACGAACAACCATGCGAGAAGTTTCACGACCAAAATATTCGTCTAGAGGTAGTTTGTTAACAGTAATGTTACCAGTACCTACTTTAGCGAATACGCGAGCTGTAGATGTTTTGCGACGGCCAGTGCCGTAGTATTGAGTTGCAGCCATTGCTATAATCCCGTTTAGATATCAAGAACTTGAGGTTGTTGTGCAGCGTGGTTATGCTCTGTACCAGCGTAAACTTTAAGCTTACGGAACATGGCACGGCCCAAAGGACCTTTAGGTAGCATACCCTTAACTGCTTTCTCAATAATCATTTCAGGCTTATGATCTTGCAGCTTCTCAAAAGTAATCTGCTTAATGCCACCGATGAAACCAGAGTGTGAGTAGTAAACTTTGCCTTTAGCTTTGTTACCAGTCACAGTAACTTTATCAGCGTTAATAACGATGATGTAGTCACCAGTATCTACATGAGGCGTATACTCTGGCTTATGCTTACCGCGTAGGCGAGTAGCAATTTCAGTAGCGATACGACCCAAAGTTTTACCTTCGGCGTCAACGACGAACCAATCACGAGTGACTGTTTCAGGTGTAGCAGTAAAAGTAGTCTTCATTTACAAAAACCCAATGTTAAAATTCTGTCTCACATGCTAATGCCACTATTGGCAAAAACACAAAAAATGCCTTTCCCCGCCCCTTCGAGCAAAGAATTAGGCTTTACAACTTCCACCTAAAATGGTGGATAACGAGGGCAGGTGGCGGATTATAGACAAAGATGAGTTAAAAATCACCTAATTTTTAGATTAATTGCTATCTCTTTTAAAAATATTCATCTATCAAACTCTACCCGCTAGCATCAACCTGTTTACTGACACCTACTAAAGAGCTGTTCAAGGCAGTAGCGGCACTTTAATTAACGCACTAACTATCTAGCTATTTGATGTCACTCTGACTTATGGCAGATGTTCCAACGCCAAATAATCATGGGACTGCATCTCTGTTAATCTTGAGCGGCAGCGCCTAAATTCGAAACTCAGTAAGCCTTCGGTATAAATATCTTCTAGTGATACCGCGGACGAAATGATGAGTTTAACGTTGCGTTCATAAAACTCATCAACCATCGCCAAAAATCGCCGGGCAATATCATCGCCGGTTAAATGCTCGCCCATCTGCTCAACATTACTCAGCAAAACAGTATGGTAGAGTCTTGCAACCTCCATATAGTCTCGCTGGCTGCGTGGGCCGTCACATAAGGCTCTAAAATCAATCAGTAATACACCTTGAGCTTGCTGGCGTATATCAATCGTCCGTCCATCAATCACTAACCCCAAAGTTGATACTTCGGACTCCGGCGCAAGCTTAGCAAAGTACTCTTGCAAGTTTTGCTCAGCCTTGGCATCAAGTGGTGAATGATAGATCTCTGCTTGTTCAAGCGTCCGCAGACGGTAATCGACTCCTGAGTCTACATTCAAAATATCGCAATGCTTATTAATCGCCGCAATTGCAGGCAAGAATCGCGCTCGCTGTAAGCCGTTACGGTATAAGTCGTCGGGAATAATATTAGAAGTTGCAACCAAAGCTACACCTTCAGCAAATAGAGATTCAAACAGTGTGCCTAACAACATTGCATCAGTGATATCAGACACGAAGAACTCATCAAAACAGATAACCTGATACTTAGCGGCCATCTCTTTTGCAATCATCACCAGTGGATCTCGTTGCCCTTGTAAAGCAGCTAAATCGATATGAAGTTGGTGCATAAAGCGATGGAAATGGGCTCGTAGCTTCTTTTTACCAGGCAGAGAATCAAAAAAGGTATCCATAAGATAAGTCTTACCGCGCCCAACTCCGCCCCATAAATAGAGTCCTTGAACATTGGACTTAGATCGCTTACCAAATAAAGACAACAGCTTATTGCTGCTGCGACTTTGAGAATTTAATGCAATAAGATCGTCATACACACGTTGCAGCTGTTTAACGGCTTGCTCCTGTGCAACGTCGTGGGAAAAGTCATCTCGAGTTAGATCTTGCTGATAATGCTGCCAAGGCGTTAAATGCGACACGTAAATCATTCTCTATAAGTAGGGGACAAACACAAATCAGCCATTTTGGCTGTTTGACGGTTAATTTTAATTAAACTCTGCAGTAAATAGTACCACGCTGGATTGCTGCAATGTATATTTGACTACATCTCTCTTATTTAAAGTAGTTATTGGAGTCAGTATGGAATGGGCATTAACCTTCGCAGCCTTTGTTATCGGTAGCGTTTTCGGCTATGTGGGACATAGCGTTCTATCTAGGAACAGCAAAGACAAGAGTCAGAATAAGCAATTAGAGCAAACACAATTAGAGTTTAGCCAATATAAGCAAGAAGTATCAGATCACTGCGATGATCACGACAAACAGTTGGCAGAGTTAACCAACCTTATTACTAAAGTGAACCAGAAATGGCACACATCGGCCAACGTATTAACCGCTGTACCTGCTGATAAGCCACATACTGATGCCGAGTCAGCAGAAAGTAGCAACCCATCTTATACTGAGAAAGCTGCATCAGTTTGAATTAAGCAATAGATGTACCGCTGAATTAACCTTTGTTAATGATTGATGAACTTTTTGATACTCGCTTGAGTCCGACTCAATAACAGATGATGTGATTTTATGACATGCATGGTAACTGCCTTCATATTGGAAACATATTTTCAGAACCATGCAAACATTAGTTTTGACGAAATTGGAGCAACGTATAAATGAAGACTAAATTATCCTTACTTTCAGCAGCCCTTTTGGGCGCAACATTAACGCTAGCCCCTATTGTATCTCAAGCAGCGATTCCTTTAGCGGTCGGTGGTGAAACCCTTCCAAGCTTAGCGCCTATGCTACAAAAAACCACACCGGCAGTGGTTGCGGTTGCGGTTTCAGGCACACATGTTTCTAAACAAAAGGTTCCGGATGCATTTCGCTACTTCTTTGGTCCTAACGCGCCAAGGGAGCAAGTGCAGGAACGTCCGTTTAAAGGGCTAGGTTCGGGAGTCATTATTGATGCTAAAGAGGGTTACATTGTTACCAATAACCATGTAATCGAAGGCGCTGACGAAATTCTCATAGGCCTACATGACGGCCGCGAAGTCGAAGCTAAGTTGATTGGCACCGATGCTGAGTCTGATATCGCTTTATTACAGGTTGAAGCTAAAAACCTTACCGCCCTCAAACGTGCCGATTCAGACAAACTACAGGTTGGCGATTTTGCCGTGGCTATCGGTAACCCCTTTGGCCTTGGGCAAACAGTAACCTCAGGTATTGTCAGTGCAATGGGCCGTAGCGGCCTTGGCATTGAGATGCTAGAGAACTTTATTCAAACCGACGCCGCCATAAACAGTGGTAACTCAGGTGGTGCCTTGGTGAACCTCAACGGCGAACTTATCGGCATCAATACCGCGATTGTTGCACCAGGCGGAGGGAATGTCGGTATTGGCTTTGCCATTCCAGCCAATATGGTTAACAACCTAGTTGAACAGATCATTGAACATGGTGAAGTACGTCGCGGAGTACTCGGCGTATTAGGTCAAGACCTAACCAGCGAACTTGCCAAAGGCTTTGGCATCGAAACCCAGCATGGCGGCTTTATCAATGAAGTGATGCCTGACAGCGCTGCAGACAAAGCAGGAATTAAAGTCGGCGACATTATTGTTAGCGTAAATGGGCGTAAGATTAAAAGCTTCCAAGAGCTGCGAGCTAAAGTGGCCACTATGGGAGCGGGCAGTAAAGTTGAATTTGGCCTTATTCGCGACGGCGATGAAGAAACTGTTACAGCAGTACTTGGCGAATCAACTCAAACGGCAGAAGCTGCAGCTGGCGCTGTACACCCTATGCTTCAAGGGGCTAAGCTTGAAAACTCAAACGGTTCAGGTGTTAGTATTACCGATGTAGCTCAAGGCTCACCTGCCGCTGCGAGTGGCCTGATAAAAGGTGATGTGATTGTCGGTGTTAATCGCAGTAAAGTGAAAAACCTTAAATCATTAAAATCTGTACTTGAAGATCAAAAGGGGTCTGTCGCGCTAAAAATTCAGCGTGATAATACCAGCATCTATTTGATCCTTCGCTAACGGGGTTCCCTTGTAAAAAATAGCCGAGTCAATCACTCGGCTATTTTCTGCTTGCCCAGAGCTTACATACTGCGTGTTAGCTTCAAACATGTTAATCTAACTCACCTTTTCAGTATTACTCCCAGACATGATGATTAAAGACACTCTTATATATGTCAGTAAAGCCATAGCATTTGGCCTTATCATGGCTGCAGTTATCATTATTGTGATGCCTTTAATTACCGGGCAAAGCCTCACCAATGGTTTATTCAATCGCGCGGTAACCAGTAGCAACGAACTCTCTTTTGCGACAGCTGTGCGCAGGGCTGCTCCCGCTGTCGTCAATATTTATAGCCTGAGTATCGATCAAAGAAAACCGCTTAAGCCTAGCTCACTGCAAGGTCTAGGATCGGGCGTGATAATGAGCAAAGAGGGCTACATACTCACGAACTACCATGTCATCAAGCAAGCCGATGAGATTGTTGTTGCCTTGCAAGATGGTAGAAAGTTCACCTCTGAAGTTGTCGGCAGCGATCCAGAAACCGATTTAGCAGTATTAAAAATCGAAGGTGACAATCTGCCCCTAGTGCCGCTAGAGCTCGACGTTCCAGCTCGCGTCGGTGACGTTGTACTTGCAATTGGTAACCCATACAACTTAGGCCAAACGATTACCCAAGGTATTATCAGTGCAACCGGTCGAAATGGGCTGAGCTCTGGCTACCTTGATTTTCTACAAACTGACGCCGCGATTAATGCGGGCAATTCAGGCGGCGCGCTTATCGATACCACCGGACAACTCGTGGGGATCAATACTGCGGCTTTCCAAATAGGTAATGAAAGTGGCACCCATGGTATTAGTTTCGCGATCCCGATTAAACTTGCCCACAGTATTATGGGTAAACTAATCCAAGATGGCCGAGTTATTCGTGGTGCTTTAGGTATTGGTGGCGAAGCTGTTGGCCCGGTTATGGCGCAGATCCTCAACATTCCCGACCTTACAGGTGTTCTCATCACCAGTATCGACCCTGTTGGACCCGCTGCTAAAGCAAAACTGCGAAAACGCGATGTAATTACTCATTACCAAGGCGAAGCCATTCCAGGTGTAGAGATGTTGATGGATAGAATTGCAGAAACAACGCCGGGTAAAGAAGTTAAGCTAACCATAATCCGTGAAGGTAAATCTTACGATGTGCCAGTCGTCATCGCTGAGAAGCCTGTTCACTATAATTAGCGATTCCAATACTGTAAAAGAGCCTGCTATTCGCAGGCTCTTTTACTTCCCACTTCGGAGTCTCTGTTTACTGCTCTGCAACAGACCACACCAAAAACAAATTTCCAGTACGGCCCCCAAAACAAGTAGGCTAATAGCACCAGATGTTACGCCTAAGGTGTAACAACCAAGAGCGGCCGCAAACAGCACTAATACTAAAGTTATTCTCTTCCATGTCGTCATAAAACGCCTCTTCTCCATGTTGACAGTACCATTACAGGCAGTGAATTTAATGCATTTCAGCCTAGCAGGTTGCTAATACAAAAGAACTAGAAAATATTTGATGACCATCAAATAGGATTAGAGCACTAGTTTAAATTCAATCGACTAACGAATAGATTTTAATTCACAGGTTTGCTGATGCGCATAATAGATATGCGCACACATATTGGTGCACAGGTAAAAGCCTTTATCTTTGCCAGCTTGCGAGAATAAGAAGTGCCCTTTTAACGTGATTTTTAACAGCATCACTCGAGAGGCTCGTTCTTAATATGTATTGCAACATCAGGAGGAAAGCTAGACAGCTGTGACTCAAATAGAAAAAGCCGCCCTCGTGATGAAAGGGCGGCTTGCTTTGCAGGGCCTAAATGATGAGTTTAGGTTTTACTTATGGATTTTAGGTAATGCTGCTGCCTTGTCAGCATAATCAGCATGACATTCACCACACGAGAACTGCGCAGTAGACCAAGGCATTTGGAACTTACCATCTTCGGTAAATTGCTTAGCATTCGGGTCTAAATCAATGGTGAACAAGTGCGACTTCACATCACCAAACTTAGTCGTACCATCTTTACCCAAGTGCGTAACAGCGCTCTTGGCCAGTTTTGGCATGTGACACGTGGTACATTCAGCCATATTAGCGTGGCCATATGAGCCACCGCCATCGGTGAACTCTTTATCATGACAAGCTGTACACTCTTTCACTGCACCAGTATGTAGGCCATCAGCACTATCTTGGTTAACGGTAGATTTGTGCGAATCATGACAAGTGGTACAAGTCATATCTTTCTTAGGACCAATTTCGTCACCGGCTTTATAGTCGCCGTGATCTTCAGGAACCACACCTAAGATTTCATCACCGGTCTGATGATGCTTAGACAACCCACCGCTAGAGATGATACGACCACCGACTTTGCTGCCATCAGGGAAAGCTTCGTTATAGTGACTGATATAAGTAGGGTAATCTTTCTCACCATCTCGAGTATGACACTCGGCACAGGTCACCGCTTTACCGAAGCCCATATCCTCCGCTAAGAAGTCCTCAGTGGTACGCGCCATCGCTATCTTAGTGATATTCTCTTTTGATGGAGCCGCGATATGTTCACTACCCGCGCCATGACATGCTTCACACTGCACGCCTTGCTCTGCAAACGTTCCACCCATGCCCGGTAGGTCGTCTTGACGATCTAGATTACGAACATCACCATCTTCAGTAGTGCGCTTCCAACCCGTTGTATGACAATTGCCACACTTATATTGGTAGTTCATTTCAGATGCTTTATAGTCACCCATCACATCAGGATCATTAAGATGGTTATCGGGAATATTCAAAGTACCGTCGCTATTGCGAATGTTGTACTGGACGTTATTACCGGTAACGATATAGCCATCAGCATCTAACCAACGCATCTTCCAATGGTAACCACCTACAACATAGGTCACATCATCGTAGCTCGTCGGTGCACCCAGTGCATTGTTGGTTGTGCCGTCTCCATCAGGTCCGGCAAACTGTAGCAAGTCTATCGCCCCAGTAATCGTAGTTTCTGGAGTGTATGGGAAAGTCGGCTGTTCACCGTTGCTCACTTTTTGGATCTTAAAGTTATGACCCGTTTTAGCGAAGGTTTCATGCTTGCCACTATGACAACCAGCACAAGCAGCAGAACCAACATATGCTAATGGCTCAGGCTCAGGTATCGCTTCAATAGTTACAGTTACTACAGCTGATGCTTCATCAGTACCATCGGTAATGGTGTAGTTAAACTTCACTTCACCGGCATCATTACCAGCAGTGAAATCTACTTTGCCATCTTTGATGACAGCATCTTCAGAATCCACTGACACGATAGAAAGTGCGTCACCATCAGCGTCAGTATCATTGGCTAAGACATCAATAGTAATCGTCTTTGTTGCCATCACGTTAGCGGCATCATCAACTGCCACTGGCGGGGTATTCTCTACTGGGGGAGTGGTATCATCATTATCGCTACCACAAGCAACCAACATGGTGATCATACTGGCGAGTAATAGTTTTTTACATGGAATTTGTGCGTTCATAAGTTCATCCTCAACATTGTTCATATTCATATCGCCAACGTTGCAGGGAATGGCGATTGATATGTCTCTATGGACATGCAACAAGTATTGAAGAGTTACCACTAAAGAGATAGATAACTAGAGTTCACTAGAACTTATAAGTTGTGAACTATAGTTATCAACTTTAACTTAACTGTTTATTTATTAAAGATAATTAATCTTGCGGTAAGTTGTGATGTTGTAGCACAAACTGACCAGTATTTGTCAAAATGTAGATCTTCTTCTCATTTTGCATAACCAAGCCGGCCTTCTTTAGTTGACGTAGGTGAAAATTAAACTTGGTATGATCCTCTATTTCAACAAGTCGGCAAAGATCCATAAACTTTAACGCTTGATGGGCAGCAAGCATTTTCAAAGCCTTGCGACGATATGGGTTAGCTAAGGCGCTATAAACTAAATCAGGGTCAAGATCTGCACGAGTTTCTAACAACGACTTCTCAGCTAAGCTACGCTTGATTGTCATTAACAACTCTTGGCTCTTAAAAGGCTTAGTCATTACGCTATCAGCCCCTTTTTTCATCGCATCTACCGCAGTGTCGACCGTGGCATAGGCAGTAATTATGACCACCGCGATAAAAGGTTGGTTCTGGCGTAGGTTAGAGATAGCTTCCACACCAGTCATCCCAGCCATCAACAGATCCATCAAGGCAATATCGAAGTGCAATGATTCACTTTGCTCAATTGCCGCTTCAGCGCTATCAACCGCGCAAACTTGATAGCCTTCTAACTCAAGCAATTCAACAATATTAAGCCGCAGCTCTGCGTCATCTTCAGCCACTAAGATTGAGATCATCAGCAACTCTCCTTATAGAAGCTTAATTCTACGCTGGTACCTTTACCCAGTTCACTCACGATATTCATTTTCCCATGATGTAATGCTGTGATTTGCTCACATATAGCTAAGCCTAAGCCGGTGCCTTTGCCAACCGGTTTACTGGAATAAAACACTTCTGTTGCTCTTGTTAAAGCTTCTGCATCCATGCCACAGCCAAAGTCAGTCACCTTAACGCTGATAAGTATTTCTGTTTGATAAACATCGATCACTATTTGCTGATTATTTGACGAAGCATCAAGCGCATTACAAAGCAAATTAATAATCAACTCTTCAAGTTTGACCTTCTCACCATATAAGCCAACATTTGCCTCGCAGTTAATTTTAATGCTGTGTTGTTTAATTCGATGAGCAAGTAGCTTTACTGCAGCATCGAGCACTTCATTTAGCATGATCCAGCTTCGCTCTCCAGAGGCAGGTCTTGCATAACTCAACAGCTCTTTACTGATGGATGAAGCTCGCTCAATCCCTAACCGCGTGCGGTTTAAGTAACTAGTATCAGACTCAAAGTGCTGTGGGTGTTTACGTTCCCACAGATCTAATGCCAATGATGATGATGCCAGCGGATTATTAATTTCATGTGCTACGCCCATCGCTAATTGACCAATCGCTTTATATTTATCGGCTTCAATGGCGCGTTTCAATTTGGCCGCCGTCGCCTGCTCTTTTTCCAAGTCGAACACTTTCAACGCTTTAAAAAGTGCAACTAGGATTAGCGCGCCAGCCAAAGTTCTCAAAACAGGGATACTGTGATGCGCTTCTGTCGGCACTAAACCGGACAGCACCCCGTAGAGCATTAAGCCAATGCCACTTAGTGAAAAATAAACGCCATAGTGATGTTTATCTTGCCGTAAGCTATTGCCATATACCGCCATTCCAATACCAGCTAGCATGGCGCTAGCAAAGCCAATAAGTACTCTAGTCGCTTGAGATGCTGCAGCAAAATCGACAGTATCTAAGCTCATATCGAATAGCCGAGGCATCAATAGAGAAATGTAACTAATCAATAGCAGCATGATGCAGCCATGTCCGATACGAGCAAGCGACTTATTAGTGATAGAGAGGATCTGCCAAGCAAATACCATGAGCGCAATATAAGAAAGGAAAAGTTTAGCTAGCCGTAAACACTGAGTTAACAGTTGATATTGCGGTGGGATGCCCTCAGAAAATACAATAACGTATAGTTCAGACCATTCGTGGAAAGCATGAGAGAAACCAAAAATGGCTAACGCCCACAAAGTTGGCGCAACTTTTAACTGACTATAACGAAAATTACGAAATACAACCGCACAGCCAATAGAGAAAAAAACTAGGCCGTAAAAAAGGTAGATGTTAAAAGTCACGAAAATAGGCATATGAAAAAGATAACATTGTAAAGATCACTTTAGCTTGATCTTGTTCCTATTTATCACCTCAACAACTTGCGCTAGTTCATAAAACAAAAAACCATTTAGGCTATAACACCTAAATGGTTTTTATTCAGTAATATTGTGCTAAACGGTTATTTTACTCGCTTAACATCTCCACCAAGACCTTTAAACTTATCTTCGATATGCTCATAACCACGATCTAAATGGTAGATTCGGTCAACTGTAGTCGTACCGTCGGCAACAAGGCCAGCAATCACTAAACTCGCAGACGCGCGTAGATCTGTTGCCATCACTTGTGCACCATTGAGCTTTTCAATACCGTGAATAATACAGGTATTACCCTCTAGCTCCATGGTTGCACCCATCCGGCTCAACTCAGGAACATGCATGAAACGGTTCTCGAAAATAGTTTCGGTAATCGTCGCAGTGCCTTTAGCTAAAGCATTAAGCACACAAAATTGCGCTTGCATGTCTGTTGGAAAACCAGGATAAGCAACGGTCTTAATATTGACAGCTTTTGGACGTTGACCTTGCATATCAAGTTCAATCCAATCATCACCCGTAGTAATTTTTGCACCCGCATCTTCAAGCTTAGCTAAAACCGCTTCTAACGATTTCGGGTCAGCTTTAGTACAACGAATTTTGCCACGAGTCACCGCAGCTGCCACAAGGAAACTACCGGTTTCAATTCTGTCAGGCATCACTTGGTAGTCACAACCTTGTAATGCTTCAACGCCTTGAATACGAACCGTATCGGTACCTGCACCCTCGATTTTAGCGCCCATAGCGATTAAGCAATTAGCTAAATCGACCACCTCTGGTTCACGGGCAGCATTTTCAATCACGGTTTCACCGTCGGCTAAAGCTGCAGCCATGAGTAGATTCTCAGTCGCGCCAACGCTTATCATATCCATAAAGATATGTGCGCCCTTTAGTCGACCATCAACGCGGGCTTTAATGTAACCCTCTTTGACTTCTATCTTGGCGCCCATTTGCTCGAGCCCCTGCAGATGCAGGTTTACAGGTCGAGCGCCAATGGCACAGCCACCAGGCAGTGACACATCAGCCTTACCATAACGGGCAAGTAGAGGCCCTAAAATGAGTATCGACGCACGCATGGTTTTAACTAACTCATAGGGTGCACAAAACTCATTAAGGTTAGTGGTTGAGATGCAAACTTTATCATTGCCAGAGCGAGTCACCTCAGCACCTAAGCAGCGCAAAAGTTCACAACTGGTATTAACATCTCTAAGACTAGGCACGTTAGATACGTTGAAATCAGTCTCTGCTAACACACCCGCCATAAGGATTGGCAAAGCGGCGTTTTTAGCACCTGAAATAACAACGTCGCCTGCAAGCGCACCGCTTGCTTCAATTTTTAATTTATCCACGTTTATTCTCTAAATCCGCAATTACATATTAAAGACTTTTTCACGCTTCCATTGTGTCGGCGTGAAAGCGTTAATCGTAATTGCGTGTAACTCACCACTAGTAATGTGAGCCATTAATGGACCATAAATAGTTTGCTGCTGCTTTACACGTCCCATACCGTCGAAACACTCACCGACAGCGACGATTTTGTAATGAGTACCTTCTTGAGTCACTTTAACTTCGTCTAGTGATAATGCTTCTAACAGGATAGCTTCTATATCTTTACATTCCATGGAACTATTCACCTTACTGTGCTTCTTCAATGAAGAAGTCGTTTAAATCATATAATACGATAAATTTCTTAAGCTGCTCTGAAGCTGAAACCAGTTTTAAACTGGCACCTCTTGCAGCAAAAGTACTGACTAATTCGAGTAAAAATGCCACTCCGGCACTGTCACAATATTCAATGTCCGATAACTGCAGAAATGCAGTATCCACATCCAATAAGTGATGTCTGTCATTCCATAGACTGATTACGGCTTGCTGATCTAGGCAGCCATTAATCGCACAAATTATGCCTTGTTGTTGAAAGCTCGCCACTAATTAGCCTGCTCACTCTCACCTAACTCAATATGAGTTTCAGTGCGTTCAATTAGCATTTCAATCACAGGTTCTATGCCTTTTTGACGCACTAAATTGGTGATCTCTGACTTTTTAGAAGACAATAAACTAACGCCCTCTGCCACCAAGTCAAATGCTTTCCAACTGTCATCTTTTAAACGTCTAGCTTTAAACTGCAAACTAATATCCGGGCGCCCTTTATCTATAATCCTAACATCAACATTGACCATCTTCTCACCACTAAAGTCTCTAGCAGGGCTAAACTCCACAGTTTGATTGGTATATTCAGTAAATGCTTGTGCATAGGTTGAGATTAAGTAACCACGGAAAGCTTCTACAAAGCGAGCACGTTCATCTTTTGTAGTATCACGCAGATACTGCCCCAGTACTTTATAAGACGCATATTTGTAGTCAATATACGGCATTAATTCTTCAGTCACGATAACTTTAAGGTGATCAGGGTTATCCGCAATCAACTGCTTATCTTGATTGAAACGGGCAAAGGTTTTCTGAGAAACGGCTTCCACTAGTGTGTAAGGGTTGGTTGTATCTATTTCAATATCTGCTGCGTTCTCTGCCGCTTGAGCGACAAAACTCAATACAAGCGTTGATACCAACACGAGTCCACGAAAAAATTTGTTAAACATAGCCATTACTCCAACTTCTAATCCTTAGTGCCTGCACTATAAAGAAACTGACCGATCAACTCCTCTAGTACCAAAGCGGAATGGGTATCATCAATACTGTCGCCATCAACTAGCATCTCAATATCATCGTCCATAAAACCTGGAGATAACCCTAAAAACTGTTCGCCCAATAAGCCTGATGTCAAAATAGATAAACTGCTGGTTTCTGGGAAATACTTGTATTGTTTGTCCATCGACAAGCTGACAACCGGAACCAATCTCTCCGGATCTAACTCAATAGCACTGACACGACCTACAACAACACCACCGACCTTGACCGGTGAGCGCACTTTCAAACCGCCTATGTTGTCAAATTTTGCATGCAAGGTGTAACTATTGTCACCCGTCTTCACTTCTACATTGGCGACGTTAAAAACCAAAATCAAAAATGCAGCCAACCCTGACAATAAAAATAGACCGACCAATACCTCAATCTTCCGTGTCAACATAACTCATTTACCACTCTATTCAATAAATCTAAACAATAATTAACCGCAATAACAACGTTAGAAATTAGTATTAGCTACCAAACATCATTGCCGTTAGTAGAAAATCTAATGCCAATACCGCTAGGCTCGACTGCACTACAGTTTGAGTCGTTGCGCGGCTGATCCCTTCAGGATTGGGGATGACATGATAGCCACGATAAAGTGCAATCCAGGTGACCACTACAGCAAACAACAAGCTCTTTATCATGCAGTTAACAATGTCTTGTCGCCACTCTACAGATGACTGCAAGATTGACCAAAAGGCGCCACTATCAATACCTTTCCACTCAACACCAACAATGTGACCACCATAAATACCAATAGCGGTAAACATCAGTGCCAATAATGGCAGACTAATCACTCCCGCCCAAAATCGCGGCGCGATAATCTGCCGTAACGGATCTATCGCCATCATCTCTAAACTTGATAACTGTTCAGTGCTTTTCATCAACGCAAGTTCAGCTGTTAATGCTGAACCTGCTCGTCCAGCAAATAGCAATGCCGTGACCACAGGACCTAACTCTCGCAATAAACTCAAGGCGACCATCGGCCCCAAGCTCTCTTCTGTGCCAAAGCCTACTAAGATATTATAGCCTTGCAACGCTAGAACCATGCCAATAAAAAGCCCAGACACCAAAATGATGACCATTGACTGCACACCGATGACATACAATTGCTTAATCAGTAATGGCAGGCCTTTCTTCAATCTTGGCCGATGCGCAATGGCTCCCCAAAGCATTAATCCTGCTTTGCCAAGCCCTGTCACTAAATCAATAGCGCCGCGACCCAATTTAGCAATTTGTTCAATCAAGCCCACTTAACAACTCCTTTTTATAATCAGGCGCAGGGTAATGAAACGGCACGGGTCCGTCTGGTTCACCACCAATGAACTGTTTCAGTTGCGGGTTATCTGCTAAGCGCAGTTCATCCGGCGTGCCATGGGCAATAATTCTTTTATCTGCCAATACATAGACATAATCAGCAATTCCTAGCACCTCATCCACATCATGAGACACGACTACAGAGGTAAGATTAAGTGCATCGGACAGTTCTCGAATAAGCTTAACCAACACTCCCATAGAGATAGGGTCTTGTCCTGCAAAAGGTTCATCATAAAGGATGATTTCTGGCTCTAGTGCAATGGCGCGAGCTAAAGCCGCTCTGCGTTGCATACCACCGGATAACTCAGTAGGCATTAAATTAGCTGCGCCGCGCAGCCCAACGGCTTCAAGTTTCATCAAGACAATACGGCGTATAATGGCTTCAGGCAGACCAGAATGTTCTCTCAATGCAAAAGCGACATTATCGAATACATTGATGTCAGTGAAGAGTGCGCCACTTTGAAACAGCATACTCATACGTTTTCGCAGTGCAAACAGCTCACTTCGATTGCATTGATGCACATCTGTGCCATCAAAAAGCACCCTGCCCTTATCTGGAGTAAGTTGACCACCAATAAGCTTAAGTAAGGTTGTCTTACCGATACCGCTTGGTCCCATAATCGCAGTCACCTTGCCCGTCGGGATCGACAAACTTATATCCTCATAAATGACATGAGAACCTCGGCTAAAAGCCATATTGTGGATTTCGACCAATGAGTTATGCTTTTGAGTCATGCATGAGCCCTGCATTCGAAGTTAGAAACATCCATTTTTCCATAGCGGAAAGGAAGAAATTGTACGTAATTGGCCATTGAGGTACAACCAAATCAACACTATCTCGTCTCAATACTTTCATTTTTCTTAAATTACAGCGAAAATACGCGGCTATATCCCAAAATACTAAGAATCGATGTTATTTAATATATTTTTGTTAGTGGCTGGCTTAAGTGCTTTAGTCTGGAGTGCTGATAAGTTCGTCTACGGAGCTGCAGCCTTTGCGCGCAATTTAGGCCTTCCACCGATGTTGATCGGCTTAACCATCGTCGCGATGGGCAGCTCAGCCCCTGAAATGTTTGTCGCAGCGACAGCCTCAATGGAAGGGATGACAGATACTGCGATTGGTAATGTTCTCGGCTCAAATATTGCGAATATCACATTAATTCTAGGAATAACCGCATTACTCGGTGCTATTTCTGTCAGCTCGCAAACCCTAAGGCGCGAAATCCCGTTGATGCTAGCCGCAACGGCGATAGTGGGTTATTTTTTACACGATGGCTTTCTAACTCGTATTGAAGGTGTCTCTTTAATGGTGCTATTTTTTGCACTAATGGGCTATCTAATTTGGCATGCGTTAACCAATAAAAATCGCGATACACTGGCCATTGATGCCGACAATGAGATCCCAGCAAATGTTCCGACAAAGAAAGCCATTTTCTGGCTAGTCATTGGAATGGTACTATTACCATTGTCTGCAGATTGGATGGTGCAAGGTGCCGTTGGAATTGCCAAGGCCTACCATCTTTCAGACTTAGTTATCGGACTCACCATTATTGCAGTCGGTACCAGCTTGCCTGAGCTCGCAGCTTGTGTAGCAGGCGTGCTGAAAAAAGAAGATGACTTAGCTATCGGTAATATTGTTGGCTCTAACTTATTTAATATTTTGGCGGTACTTGCGCTACCGGGAATCATTGCACCTGGCGCAGTTGATGCCGCAGCAAGTACACGAGATTTCTACATGGTACTTGCAACAAGCAGTGCACTTGCAATACTGATCTTATTGACCGGACGCGCACGGCAACTAAAACCGTGGCACGGCGTCGTACTACTGATTACATTTGTTGCATACCAAGCGTTACTTTTCCTATCTTAAATATGGGTGCAGCAACTAAAGCAGTAAATTAAAGAGAGACCAAGAAATGGTAGATGAACAGCAGTTACGCCAATGGGGCACCAAAGTGATTGATATCGAGAAGCAAGCCCTCGATAACCTTCATCAGTATGTTGATTCGAGTGAATTTGCCCAAGCTTGCCAACTAATATTGCAATGTACGGGTAAAGTTATCGTGATGGGCATGGGTAAATCAGGCCATATCGGTAACAAAATATCAGCGACATTAGCCAGTACGGGAACCCCAGCCTTCTTCGTCCATCCAGGTGAAGCTAGCCATGGTGACTTAGGTGTTTTGAGTGAAAACGATATCGTACTTGCTATTTCAAACTCCGGTGAGTCGAGTGAAATCCTCACTTTAATGCCCGTCATTAAGCGTATGGGACTGCCGATGATATCGGTCACTGGCAAGCCAGATTCAAATATGGCAAAACTCGCACAGCTGCATCTTTGTATCGAAGTACCAGAAGAGGCATGTCCTCTCGGGTTAGCACCAACCTCAAGTACAACAGCCACTTTGGTTATGGGTGATGCATTAGCCGTTGCTTTACTGCAAGCACGCGGCTTTACCAAAGATGATTTTGCCCTTTCTCATCCAGGTGGAAGCTTAGGTCGTAAGCTATTATTAAAAGTCAGCGATGTGATGCACAGCGGTAATGAACTGCCTTTAGTAAAACATGATATTTGCATTACCGACGCGCTTTATGAGATCTCTAAAAAAGGCTTAGGCATGACGGCCATTATTGATGAAGCAAACACCTTAGTCGGGATTTTCACCGATGGCGATCTGCGTCGAGTGATTGATGCTGAGGTAAACTTACGCACTACCTCTATCGCTGATGTGATGAGTAAAGGCTGTGTCACGATTACCGATAATGTATTGGCGGCAGAAGCATTGAAAGTCATGGAAGAGAAAAATATTAACGGCCTTATTGTCATCAATTCAAAGCAACAACCCGTCGGCGCATTAAACATGCTAGATATGGTTAAAGCAGGAGTTATTTAATATGTCTAAGCAAGGATTTTACGGACCTATCAGTGATGACGTTTGGCAAGCAGCCAGCAAGATCAAACTATTGATCTGTGATGTTGATGGCGTATTTTCAGACGGTTTGGTTTACATGAGCAATGCCGGAGAGGAACTTAAAACCTTTCATACCCGCGACGGTTACGGTGTGCGTTCAGTCCTATCTAGCGGTATCAACGTGGCTATTATTACCGGCCGAAAATCACAAATTGTCACAGACAGAATGACAGCCCTCGGCGTCACTCACATCTACCAAGGCGTCGATAATAAGCTCGATCCTTACCAAGAATTGCTAGCGCTTTACGATGTACGTCCTGATGAAGTCGCCTATATCGGAGATGATATGGTTGATCTTCCCGTTATGAAAGAGGTCGGCCTCTCTGTGTGTACCGCAGACGGTCACCCATATGTGAAACAACATGCTTTGATGACGACTCACATTAAAGGCGGCCATGGTGCACTGCGCGAGCTAACAGATCTACTGCTGCTTAGCCAAGACAAATTTGAGTCTGCTCATGGGATGAGCATATGAATCGCGTCACACTAGCGATAATCGCCTTATTTGGTACGGCACTGATCCTCTATTGGCAGGTGCAGTCTAAAAAAGGTGATCAAACGTTAGACGTCGATGCAAGCGAGCGGCCCAATTACATCATCGATGACCTACGCAGCACAGAGTACAATGAAGCAGGTTTTGTAAATAGCAAGGTCACAGCCAAGCATATGGAGCACTATGAAGATGCCAGTATGACTTACTTCACAGAGCCAGTATATTTAATCTATCCCGATGATGGCCAAGCACAATGGCGCTTAAAAGCAAGCCAAGGTAGCCATAACAATTTAACCGGCAAGGTCTCATTGCAAAACAATGTTATTATCGACTCAATTAGTCCTGAAGAACCGATTCAAACATTATCGACATCTTATTTAGAGCTAGACTTAGATACCATGATAATGACCTCTGATGAAATTATTCACGTCACCGGCAATGAGTTTGTTATTCAAGGTACAGGTCTTTATGCTGACCTTAATGCTCAAAGTGTAAAACTGATCAGCGAAGTCGAAGGGATCTACGATGCTAAATAAGCTGTTCAAAAAAACCAATATACTCACTCGTACTGTCACACTAATGGCCGAGTAGAAGGAAGTTATGAAATACAATCAATCCATACTTGCAGGTCTATTGTGTCTGCTTAGCATTAGCAGCTATGCAGCTGTCGATGACCTTAAGCAAGAGGTCAAAATTGCCGCTGCAAGCCAAGAAGCCGATATCAAAAACAATCAGGTTATCTTTTTTGGCCCTGTAGAGGTGACTCAAGGCTCAATTAAAATGAAAGCTGATGAGTTGCGGGTTTTCTCTAAAGAAGCGAACTCAGGGAAAACCTTAGTCGCTACGGGTAAGCCAGCAACATACACCCAAGTCATGGAAGATGGTCGCCCCGCAACGGCAAGTGCCAAAGAGATCCGTTACGAACTCGCGACCAGAACCTTAACCTTGCTAGGTGATGCTACACTCGAACAAGAGGGTAGCCAGGTCACAGGCAACCGCATTAAGTACAATATTGGTTTACAGCAACTTATTGCTGAAAGCACCGGCCAAGGTAATGACCGAGTGATTACTATCATTCAGCCTGAAGCCTACCAAGAAGAGACTCCTGAAACCCCAGCGGAACCGATAGAAAAGCAGGAGCAGCAATGATCCAAAAAACGCTAACCGCACGCAACTTAGCTAAGAGTTATAAAAATCGAGCTGTTGTTCAAGACGTGAGTTTAACGGTAAAAACGGGGCAAATTGTCGGTCTATTAGGTCCAAATGGTGCAGGTAAAACTACAACTTTCTATATGGTTGTCGGGTTAGTGCAGAGCGACAAGGGGCAGATCTTTATTGATGAAGATGACTTAACCTTAGATCCTATGCACCTTAGGGCTCGAAAAGGTATCGGTTACCTGCCCCAAGAAGCAAGTATTTTTAGAAAACTTTCGGTCCGTGACAACATCATGGCAGTACTGCAGACTCGCAGCGATATTGATAATGAGCAGCGTGAAGCGCAGCTAGAAAGTTTACTTGAAGAGTTTCATATTACTCACATACGAGATAGCCAAGGTATGGCACTATCTGGTGGTGAACGTCGTCGAGTTGAAATTGCACGAGCGCTAGCAGCTAATCCAAAATTTATTTTGCTTGATGAACCTTTTGCAGGTGTCGATCCTATTTCGGTCATCGACATTAAAAAAATCATTGAACAGCTAAAAAGTCGCGGCCTAGGTGTGCTTATTACTGACCACAACGTTCGTGAAACATTAGACGTATGTGAACATGCATATATCGTAAGTCACGGAAATCTCATTGCAGAAGGCACGCCTGCCGAAATCTTAGACAACCAGCAGGTTAGAGCAGTGTACTTAGGTGAACAATTCAGGCTATAGTTAATCAACAACATGAGCGTTTAAAGCGCGGCACTAGTTAAGTATACTAATATAATCATAGTGTTGGGCCTTTGCGCTCTCTTCGCCAAATTAACGAGCTTCAACGTTTAATTACAGTGTAGGGAATAGCGGTAAGATGAAAGCGTCACTTCAGCTCAAAATGGGTCAGCAGCTAACCATGACTCCACAGTTACAGCAGGCTATCCGCTTACTGCAACTGTCCTCTTTAGAGCTGCAGCAAGAGATCCAGCAAGCATTAGAGTCTAATCCCCTACTCGAATTAGATGAAGAGCAATCTGACGGCGAAGCTGTCAGCAACGAAGATCGCACCACCAGCGAATCCGATAGCTACTCAGAATCTGATAGCGACAACGATTACAGCGCCAGCGCCGAAGTCGATCCCCAGCAAGATAGTGCCGCAGTAGAAACCTCTGATGCATTGACTCAAGACTCAATGCCAGATGAACTGCCGATGGATACCACCTGGGATGAAGTCTATACCGTCTCATCAAATGCAAGCTCAGGCGGAATGCGTGATGACGACATGCCATTCCAAGGTGAAACCAGCGAAGGCTTGTATGAGCACCTTGAGTGGCAAAAGAACTTAACCCCTTTCTCTGATAACGACCTCGCTATCGCCACCGCCATTATTGATGCTATTGACGAACGTGGTTACCTCACTCAAAACTGTGAAGATATTCTTGAGGCGATGGGCGATCCAGAGATAGAAATTGATGAAGTTGAAGCCGTGCTCAAACGCGTACAGCATTTCGACCCCATTGGCGTAGCCGCTCGAGACTTAAGTGAATGTCTCTTGATCCAGTTAGCTCAATATGCCGCGACCACGCCACATATTGATAATGCTCGCCTACTCATCAAAGACTACTTAGATTTAATTGCAGGGCGCGATTTTAGGCAGTTAATGCGTAAAACGAAGCTAAAAGAAGATGAGCTACGTGAAGCCATAAGCCTGATCCAAACTCTCAACCCAAGACCAGGATTAGCAGTCACACGCAGTAAAGATGAATACGTTATTCCTGATGTATCAGTGGCCAAAAAGAAAGGCCGCTGGGTGGTTGAGCTCAATCCAGATTACATGCCTAAAATCAATGTTAATCAGCATTATGCATCAATGGCTCGCAGCACTAAAAGCCAAGCTGATGGCCAGTTTATCCGTGGTCATTTGCAGGAAGCTAAGTGGTTTATCAAAAGTTTAGAAAGTCGTAATGAAACCTTATTAAAGGTCAGTAACTGCATCGTTAAATTCCAGCAAGGCTTCTTTGAATATGGCGATGAAGCCATGAAGCCAATGGTATTGAACGATATTGCAGAAGCTGTTGAGATGCATGAGTCCACCATCTCAAGGGTTACCACTCAAAAGTATATGCATACCCCAAGAGGTATTTTCGAATTAAAGTATTTCTTCTCTAGTCATGTCGGCACAGATGACGGCGGAGAGTGCTCATCTACAGCTATTAGAGCGTTTATTAAGAAGTTAGTCGCTGCTGAAAACCAAAAGAAACCATTAAGCGATAGCAAAATGGCGCAACTTTTGGCAGAACAAGGGATTAAAGTTGCTCGTCGTACTATCGCGAAATACCGTGAAGCAATGCTGATCCCGCCCTCAAACCAACGTAAGAGTTTATAACTCAAAATTAGGCACTTGGAGGAATTTTCTATGCAAATTAACCTTACTGGGCATCACATCGAGATCACTGCATCGCTGCGTGGCTATGTAGAAGAAAAGTTTACAAAGCTTGAACGTCATTTCGATCAGATCAATAATGTCCACGTCATTTTGAACGTAGAAAAAATGCAGCAGATTGCCGAGGCAAGAATCCACCTTAAAAAAGGGGAAGTTTTTGCCACTTCGGAACATGCGGACATGTATGCCGCAATCGACTCCCTGATCGATAAATTAGATCGTCAGGTTATTAAACACAAAGAGAAGCTGACCAAACACTAACGATGGAACTATGTACCATCCTGCAGCCGGAGTGCACCACCTGTGCCACTCCGGGCAGTAAGAAAAAAGTACTGGAACTCATCAGCGACATTGCCGCTGTCCAGTACCCTACTCTATCTTCACAAGAGATATTCGAGAGCCTTTTAGCTCGCGAAAAAATGGGTAGCACAGGTATAGGCAACGGAATCGCAATCCCGCATGGGCGATTGACCAATATTGACCATCCATTGGGCATATTAATCAAATGCGAAACACCGATCTCTTTTGACTCGATAGATAAGCAGCCGGTCGATATATTGTTTGCACTTTTGGTTCCTGCAGAGCAATGTGAGCAGCACCTAGCCACTTTGTCTTCAATGGCTGAAAAGCTTAACGATAAAGCTATCGTTAAGCAGTTGAGGAAAAGCAGCAGTGAATCAGAACTGTACGATTTGATCACTCAATAGCTAATTTAGTCAGGTCTTTAAGTAACCTTATGTTATACAAGTAGGTTATTTAAAGGCCTAAGTATTTATACCCGTTCTACTTGAAGATGCTCGTTTCAGAGGCTATGTGCCAGTTCAATTCTAGGCGTATTAACGTAGAAATGGTTATTCCCTTTTAAGTCAGTGCAACAACGAAGTGGGCTGGCACAAAGCCTTCTGCGATGGGCTTTAATGGGCTTTACTCTGTGTTATTGATTTTACCAAGGGAATAACCATTCGTGGCAATCAATGCCGTGATTAAAGACCATTAAATTCCCACTGAATCCTGCATATTCAGGTAGAACGGGGATATGACAACAATATTATTTATTCTCTCCTTCTTGCCTAAGCTCTTGCTTTCAACAACAAAAAAGTTAATCTATACCCTTGTACATCTTGTAAACATATATAAAACACTCATTCTAACTTCTATCAGGTAGTCAAAAGATGAAACTTGTTTTAGTCTCTGGTCGTTCCGGTTCTGGAAAATCCGTTCTTTTAAGAATGCTAGAAGATCTCGGCTATTATTGTGTCGATAATCTTCCGTTGCCGATGATGGGAACACTGTTAGAGCAGCTAACGGGTAATTCAGAACTCGTTGCGATTAGTGTCGATATTCGCAATATGCCAGAGAAAGAAACTGAGCTGGAAAAGCACCTAACCAATCTACCAGAAGGTGTGGAGTTACTCAGCTTCTTTCTAAACTCAAGCGATGAAGTATTGCTTAAACGCTACAACGAAACTCGCCGACTTCATCCGCTGTCTCATTCCAACATATCTTTGAAAGAAGCCATTCAACTTGAAGGCCGTCAGCTAGAACCATTAGCCAAAATAGTCGACCACTATATCGATACTTCAAGCCTCAACATCTACGATCTTAACGATCAAGTTCGTGAGATTTTATTGGGTAATGTTGATAAAGAGCTCATGATCAAGTTTGAGTCGTTTGGGTTTAAACATGGTATGCCAACCGAAGCCGACTTTATGTTCGACGTTAGATTCCTGCCTAACCCGCATTGGGAACCCGAGCTAAGACCAATGACAGGGCTTGATAAACCGGTACAGGACTTTCTCAATCAACGCCCGTTAGTGAATAAGTTTATCTGGCAGATAGAGAATCTACTCCGTACATGGCTTCCCGATCTAGAACGTAATAATCGCAGTTACCTGACTATTGCGATTGGCTGTACCGGAGGCCAGCATCGCTCAGTGTATGTCACCGAAAGGCTTGCCGAACACTTTAAAGATGGACGACATAAAGTGACCACTAGCCACCGCGAGTTAAAAAATGCCAACAATTGAACGGCAAGTAACCATATGTAATAAGCTTGGCCTGCATGCTAGAGCTGCTACTAAACTGGTGGTGTTAGCCTCTGAATTTGATGCTGAAATAACAATAATCCAAGGCGAAAAACAAGCATCAGCTGTAAGTGTACTAGGCTTATTAATGTTAGAGACTGGAATGGGTAAATCCATAAAGTTAGTTGCAACAGGAGCAGATGCAGAGCTAGCATTAGAGGCTATATGCCATCTAATCAATGCCAAATTTGACGAAGACAGCTAACCCCCTTTACCTGTAAAATTAATCCTTAATATCCCTGACACCAATCCAACATATTCAGAGAGCAATTTTTGACGCGATTGGTATTACTTACGTTATTATATGCGCCTTTTAAACGACCCTGAGAGGGATCCATGCCGATTGAAGTCTTAGATAATGAAACAACGGACCAACGCCTCAATCAGCTGAACAAAGCATTAGGCAGCGGAATGTTCGTTCATGTCCGCAATATGTTGCAGGACATGGCTGCTACTGATATTGCTTTTATCCTCGAGTCTTCGCCGCCACGAACTCGTCAAGTGCTCTGGCAATTGATTGACCAAGAACATACCGGTGAAATTCTCGACGAGCTGGGCGAAGAGCTAAAAGATAGTCTGATCAGTCAAATGAGTCCCGAACGAGTCGCGAAAGCGGCCAAAAGCATGGACACCGATGACTTAGCATACATTTTGAGAAGCTTACCCGACAGTGTCTTCAATGAGGTGCTGCAGTCGATGAGCACTCAAGATAGGGTCAGGGTTGAACAAGCACTCTCCTATCCCGATGATACCGCCGGTAGTATTATGAATACCGATACGGTGACCTTAAGACCTGACGTCAATATCGATGTGATACTGCGTTATTTAAGAATTCGCGGCGAACTACCTGAAGCAACCGATATGCTGTACGTGGTCGATAAACAAGACCGGGTACTAGGCGGTGTGCGTATTGCCGATCTCTTAACCTGTAACCCTGACTCATCCATCAGAGATATCATGGCAGCCGATGTTGAGCCTATTCCCGTAGGCATGTCAGACAGTGAAGTGGCACAACTGTTCGAACGTCATGACTGGATGTCTGCCCCCGTCATTGATGATGATAATAAACTACTTGGTCGTATTACCATTGATGACGTGGTTGATGTAATTCGTGAAGACGCTGAACATTCAATGATGGGTATGGCCGGTATGGACGACGATACCGATACCTTTGGTCCGGTACTAAAAAGTACTTTCCGCCGTTCATTATGGTTAACCGTTAATCTGTTTGCTGCATTGCT
The DNA here is from genome assembly GCF_041468565.1 of Shewanella sp. 10N.286.54.B9. Classification (NCBI taxonomy): domain Bacteria; kingdom Pseudomonadati; phylum Pseudomonadota; class Gammaproteobacteria; order Alteromonadales; family Shewanellaceae; genus Shewanella; species Shewanella sp. 10N.286.54.B9. The sequence continues at coordinate 12,968 of NZ_JBFRIY010000017.1, read as the reverse complement.
CGCCGCCTCTGTCAGCAACATGTTTGAAGGCACGTTAGAGCAGTTTGCTACCATCGCCATTCTGATGACCATTGTCCCCAGCATGGGCGGCGTGGCCGGCAACCAAACCTTAGCGCTGGTTATTCGCGGTATTGCTTTGGGTCAAATTGGCCAAAGTAACTCTAGATGGCTTATCGGTAAAGAGCTTGCCATTGGCTTCCTCAACGGCTTATTGTGGTCGGTTCTAGTCTGCGGCGCCGTATGGGCATGGAAAGGTGATATCACCCTAGGAGCAACTATTGGCGGCGCTATGTTGATTAATATGACGGTAGCGGGTCTTGCGGGTGCCAGTATTCCACTTATTCTCAAAAGAATGAACATCGACCCTGCACTCGCGGGTGGTATGGTACTAACCACAGTGACCGACGTAATTGGTCTGTTTGCCTTCTTGGGCTTAGCCACTGTTTTCTTGTTAAATTAATTCGGCTAACACAATCAGAGAAAATGCCGCCTGTATGGGCGGCATTTTTGTCAGGTTGATAACGTTTCAAAACTTAACGTTTTAACGGCGCATTAAAACCATAATTGGCTAAGATAGACTGACCTTTTTCAGACAAAACAAACATCGCCAACTTCCAAGCATCTGGCTTGGCCGCCTTTAATACCACTAAGCCGTAATTAGCGCCAACCGCTAGCTCTTTAGGCAATTGGACCACCTTAAGATTAGGCACCTCTTTTTGTGCCAACACGGCATTAGTGCAGTAGGTTAAGAAAATATCGGCGCGATTGTTCTCCATCACCCAACCATAGGTATTGCGTCCAGCGGGCGCTTTTTTACTGCTCTCACCACCAGTTAGTTGCAGCGCTTTAGTTTCTAGCTGTTGCTGTGCCCCCGTTGTTATTGCATCTGCTTTTGCAAAAACCTTCCAGGCATAATCACCTGACGGATCGGCTTTAGGTGTTGACGTGCCGAGTCTAATATTGCTGTTAAGCATCTTCTGCAACAGATTTTGACTACTCAGCTCAACATCTGCTTGAGCGATAGCGCACATCTGGTTTTGGGCAAACATCACTACACTTTCAGCGAGTTCATTGCGCTGCAACGTTTGAGGGTGTTTGATATTGGCTGAAGCAAAAACATCGACAACTTCACCCGCTTCGATCCGCTTTCTAAGCAGACCTGACGGTGCAAAATTGCTATTAACCGCTTGCCCTGATTCTAGCTGATATGCAGCAACAATATCTGACATAGCATTTTTCAGACTACCCGCGGCGCGCATCTCAATAGGTGCTGCACTAGCGGTGAGTGGTAAGACTAATAACGAAGCTACAATCCATTTTTTCATGTTAGTTTCCATAAGTGACTTTAACGCGACAATAAATAAAGCAATAACTGAGGGCGATCAAAAAGCATTTATCCATTGAAAACAATCTATAACGTCCTTGCGAGACGATGCATCTTCAAGCACTTGAATGGGATCACTCAAAACCGAGACTCATTAGACAAATAGTCGCAAGCCACCAGCTTACCTTCGCGCACAAAAAAGCCACCTTATCGGTGGCTTGCTCTGTAAATAACAATGACAGTTATTAGTATAAAATTAGCTTAGTGGGCTAAGGATAATCTCTACTCGGCGATTCTCTGCTCGACCTGCTTTAGTCTCATTGCTGGTAATAGGTCTGTCTTCACCAACACCATGGGAGACCACGCGCGCTGACGGCACTTTACGACTCATCAAATAACTGGCGACTTCACTCGCTCTGACTTGAGACAATCTTAAGTTATAAGATGCCGCTCCAGAGCTATCGGTATGGCCCATGACATTAAGCTTGGTCTCATCATATTCAAGCGCGACCAAAGCTACGCTATTAAGCACTTGCTGCGCTCGCTGGCTGAGATCGGTTTGATCTACGCCAAAAGTCACATCATTTGGCATATTCAAAATAATGGTGTCACCACTACGAGTCACACTCACGCCCGAAGATTGTAGTTGCTTACGCAGCTCTGCTTCTTGGACATCCATGTAGTAACCAATACCACCTCCAAGGGCTGCGCCTGATGCTGCGCCGATTAATGCACCTTTACCTCTATCACTTTTACTTGATGAGGCAACCCCTATCGCAGCACCGGCTAATGCGCCGATCAAAGCACCATTAGTCGCTTTGGCATTTTGCGATTCATTACTGTATGGATTGGTTGTCTGACAACCTGAAACAAACACTGCTGCAACAATACAACTAGCGATAGCACTGCTGTGCTTAATACTCATAAACATGACTCCTAACTGTCTTCATGCGAATAAAGACGACAACATATCGAGTGAATTTGTTAGCAGTATATAAGTCGCCAGTGAATAGACAATGCCCTATGCGACAAACGCTTTAAAATCGTATGACTCTCCTCGTTGCACCACAAACAAGCAAGCTTGCCCTCTTTTGTCACTTTCACCATCACTTAGCTACAACTAGCAAGTAAGAGGATAAGTACAAGCTATTGTTTTAGATGCTAATTATATGTTTTTGAAATATGGCACAAAACACGCATACCTATAAAGTAGTATTTAAAGGGAATGTAAGGATTAACATGAATGACCTTAAAGCTATATTCATAAGCTACCAATGCTTTGTCGATGTAATTAAGCATCTCGGGATCAGCCAATGGGATGTCGAGTAGATAACCTTTCGACTAATTAAAAGTAGTGACAGGGATATGCAATGACCGAAATCAAAAATCAGCTCAACCTTAATATCATCCATGAAGTCAAAAATAACGGCCGACTCTTGTCGGATGTCGCAAAGCAATATGGTTTATCGACCAAAGTTGTTTATCAACTGGTACGTCAAAGTGAGCAGCAACCAGCTAGTCGCACCATAGTATTAAAGTCAGAAATAACGCAGTTACGCAATAAAATTAGACGGCTAACTCAAGAACTAACGCTCATGACTCAGTAAGCCTTTGCAGAGGTATAAGTTTATCGTTTAGCCCCCAAACGAAATGATAAAGTTATCGTAAATACAATAATAATCGCGCGTTAATTTCGCTTTTACCTCTGCACCTCTTCCCCTTATTTATCACGCCAGCATCACAGTAAAGCCAACGACATAAACCAGCAGCATGCACTTGAACAAGAAGTGATGAAAGGCATCGATACCGATGCCCTCAAGAGGTTAGAAAAGTAATAGTCGTACTGGTGAGATGCTAGGGGCTGTTGATCTTTCGAGCTTAGTTTTTGTTCGAATTCAATTATTTTAGTACAAGGCTTGAGCGATGATGCTTAGCTGGCTAAGCGAAAAGCTCGTAACGCAGTCTAGTCATAAAAGAATAAAAGAATTGAAACGAACCCAAAGGGCCGCGTTTCTTGGCTATTTTTACTGTGTTGTAGACTATTTGTGGAGAATAACTAAACGGCATAGCCTCCGCCTTGTCAAAATAGCCAATAAACTGCGGCAAAAACAACCGTGAATGATCAACAGCCCCTAGTTTTTACCACGAAAATAACGTCTCGGTGAGTCATTACAGAATCGTCAGTCGATAACCTAATGACTGTGATTCGTCCTTATGTAACACCATGGTGTAATTGCCGGCATTATCAAACAGTATTGGCTCAGATTGATAGAGCAAAGTCAGCGTTTCATTGTCATCTTCAAAAACAACATTTATCTCATATTCTCCAGACGCAATACTGAGCGTCCCCAATTCAGTGAATTCTACATAGCTAAGTTTATATTCGGCCGACTCAATAGTTTCTGTTGGTTTAACGAAATAGACATCAAGCGCCTCATAATCAAAAACTAAATTCGCTAAATCAATTTGATGAGTGAATGCTTGTGGACGATGGTCGTGAGTTAATGTCATGCCTTTGGTTATGCCTGATGCATCTTGGTACACCAGTATCGACTTGCTCTCATCTTGGTTAAAAGTCACTAATAGATTGTTCGCCAGAATTTCATTGGCACTCTTGTCTGTAACAGTCACGCCATAATCACTGTAGCCAATAGCAGTAAAATCACTTAACTCATATTGTCCGAGATCATATAGATATTGCGTCTCTTGATTACTCGACATTGTGATATCAATTTCTTCAGCATTAATAAGCGCATTGAAAACACGATACTCAGCATTGGCATCGATATTGGCATATTGGGTTGGACTGCCGGTTGAATCAACAGCATCAATAGTGAGCTTAGGGGTTCCTGGACCAAAACTATTGCGGATCACAAACTTATAAACGGTGTTAGACGATAAGTCCAACGTTGCTGTTGTATAGATAGGTACGCTCGCTCCTGTCTCCGCTAGATAAAGCACATAATCGCCAGTATCAAACATCACTTCACTGGAATAGCTTTTATAGCTAAGCGAATCCAACATAGCGGCAGCACTAAAGCCCTCACCGTCTTTACCGAAATAAACATCATAAGTGGCTTCTCCTAGCGCAGCGTGGGCTACCAAGACTTGCATTTTACTGTAGTCATCACTGTCATCATCATTCAACTCATCCATCTCTGTGCGGTCATACTGAATATCTAATAACTCTGGTTCACTATAGTCCCCCGTCAAAACAAAGAAATGATCATCGCCGTTCGCAAGTGACAAACTTGAAGTGTAAAGCGATATCTCATCGCCAGATTCATCACTACCAACCACTTCCATTTCAACCGTACCCGTGCTGTAAACATAGCGAGGTTGAGAATCTGCGTAATTGATTGCGGTATATTGATAATCATCTAAAACTAAAGCGGTTGCCGTGCTATTAGCTGACGCACTGTAGTATTGTACGTATGCTTCGCTGCTTGAATCGCTCTCATCATCTGAGCTACAACCTGTAACTGTAACCAATGCTAAAAAGAGACAACTCATACTCCGAGGGGTGAAGTTCATTTATTTTCCTTAACTGATTAATGACAAACTCATTACCTATGACCAATAATTTACGTCAAGAACTGTCAGCAATTGCAATGTAAGGAAAGGATATATATAGCTTTGTAAAATAGGGTTATTATTCGTATTTGCAGGAATAAAAGGCGTGGATATCACGGTTAAAAATGTGACTAAAGGGTAACAGAGGTTGCTTGTGACAACCCCTCATATATATTAGCTGGCGAAAAAGACCCTAAACTGATTAGCGAGGGCTTTATCATCTTGTTTGCCGTATTTAATCAAGATGTCCTCTTTACCATCACCATTTAAGTCATCACTTTGCAGCATGCCACCATCAACTGGCAGTTTTAAATCATGCTTTTCAGCATTGCGACTAAACAAAGTATCGCCAGTCGCGCCGAAATAGATCTTTAGCGTGTCTTCATCATCCGACAAGATTAAATCTTTAAGGCCATCACCATTAAGATCCGCTAGCTTGACCACTGGGCTGCCACTTTGTCCTGAGCTCAAACTAAAATTAAGCTCCACCTCTTTACTCACATTAGACTCTTCAGCAAAACGCCCTTGCGCGTCCATTTTAAACAGGTGCACATCTTGATCGATACTGCCTGACAGCAAGGCCCCAATGATCTGTGATACGCCAATATCAAACCCAGCGACCATCACCTCGACTTTATCGTCACTATCAATATCAATAAACTGCAGCCCAGTTAACGTACCCTCAGCTTTAACAACGCTATTGGCTACTTTTGGAAACACGAGCTTGCCCTTTTGGTTCTCGCCGAGATAAACCTCATAATCGTTTGCCCTATCAAATACGCCAGAACTTTTGGTATAACGCACCACAAGGTCGGTAATACCATCGTTGTTGATGTCCTTAAGCTCCTCCACTTTACGGTACACCAACTCACTCTGGTCAAGCTGCTCACCATAGGCGTCGCGCTTGTTCCACCAGTCAATACCGCTTATTGGTTGCCTAACAGACACATACTCAGCAATTGGATTAAATAGCTTGTCTTCTGTTTGGCTATACAGCTCTAACTCGCCCTCACCAATTTTGACAATATCAACTAAGCCGTCCAAGTTGATGTCAGTAATATAGAGCTTAGACTGAGTGTAAGTTGCGCCATCTTCAAATAGCCTAGATTGCGGTTTTATTGGCAGCTTTTGCTGTTTAAATTCACCGTTATCGGCAATAAACAACTGCAACTGATTAAAGTCATGGATCAAAATATCATCTTCACCATCACCATTAAGATCTGCAATAAACTCGCCCTCGCTCAAGTAGTCTGGACGAGATTTAAAGGATAGCGAATTGATACTGGCAATTGCCGCTAATTCAGCTTTGGCTGTCGCGGTTTGTGGCTGAAACACATGCAGCTTATCTTGGGACAAAAAATACAGTTGCTGGGTCTTGCCCTCTTGATATTCTGTAATGTCGAAGGAGTGCATAGCTTGAGGCAGCGCTATCTTTAGCGCTAACGTATATTGCCCCTTATCTAAGCCATAAATGGCCATCCAGCGCTGGCTTAAGTCATCAACACCAAAAGCGACTAACTCTTTACCGGAACTAGGCAATAAGTCTGCTGCCACTATCGAATGAGTCAAATTAAAAGGCGCATTTAATGTTGACTCAGTTAAGGTCAATTTAGGCGTAGATTTAGCCTCTGCAGATTGAGCTACGACCGCAGTCACGAGCGCTAAACTCACCCCTAAGCCTTTTAAAACCGATTCCATGTTGTTCCGCTCCATTAGCAATCACAAAAGTATGAACCTTGAAGCTAGCGGTTTTAAGCGCAGAGTAAAAGCAAATTTAACAGTTTGTAACATAACGAGCCGCTTTAAGTTAATTTTTCATGTTCAATCGCTCTATATGTCCAAAAGTTAGCCCCCAACCAATTTAAAATTAGCCCGACCAACACGCCAACACTAAATGCTAGAGCGGCATCCAGCATCGTTTTACCTAAAAGTTGTGACACCCAATAAAAAGCGCTCAAGTTAGCAGCGGCAGCGATACTAGACACCACAACAGATATCAGCAGTTGCCGCACCTTAGCCACTTGCTGCCGAGAGCGGAAAGTCCAACAACGATTCCCCATCCAGGATAGCAAGACTGCAATCATAAATGCACAAGCTCTTGCTGGCATTAGCGGAAAGTTAAGCTGCTGTGAAAATAGAAAGAAAAGTGTGCCATCAACGACAAATACTGCAGCGCCTACCAGCAAAAACTGCAGTTCTTGCTGATAGTTACGCCTTAGGGTTTGGATAACACTGAGCTGCTGCGACTGCAATACAGTAAACCTCTATCTTTGTTATTAGCGACCTTTTCGCAATCTTCAACCCCAAGCTCGATTTTCGAATTATGAACCACTAAGTAATATCGAGTGTCATTGTGGTTAACCTCCGCCAACGAAATAATTTCCTTAGCTTTACCTGCACTATAAAATCGAGCTGAAAAAGGACGTTTATCAAGATAATAGGTCGGTAGCATTTCAGTGCGTTGCTGTAGCAACCAGCGCTCACTCTTGTCTTTTCCTGAACCGAAGTGAATAACCGCAACGGCTATCATTAATAACGCGGCGATAGCAATCGCAACCTTATGCAGATGTGGAACCAGAGACCCACGCCAAGCAAAAGTGATAAGCAGTGCTAATGCAGGGATCCCCGGTAAAACATAAGCGGGTAAAATATTGCCAGCAAGAGTGAATAGCACCATAGGCGCTATCATCCAACAAATGAGGTAACTGGCGAGTGCGCTGTCGTTGCTATTAAGCTGCTTATCGCTATGTTTAGGTGCTTCAACATAAATTTTATATAGGGCTTGCGGCAAAAAGGCCGACCAAGGTAGCGCTGCACCAAGGAAATAAAGCCAAATGGTGCCACGAGTTTGATCATGAGCACTACCGTAAAGGTCCCCCTGCCAACCACTATCGACAAACCTCGACCAATGCTCACCGACAATAAAGTAATTTAAAAATCCAGGCGTCGCGTTTTCAGCCAGAACATACCAAGGCAACGCAATAATCAACATTAATAACAAGCCTGAGACGAGTGGAGTGCGTTGCCATAATAATTTCCAAGGTCTAAACACCCCATATTGCCACAACAACCATAACCCTGTACCAATGGCAAAAATAACCAAAGCTACAGGCCCTTTTGCTAGCAAGCCAATCGCCAAGCCAATAAAACCGAAATAGCCCCAACGCACCTCCCCTTGCCAACACAAAAAGAAGCCGACCATCGCCATCGTCAGGCCTAGTGTTAACGCCATGTCAGTCATCACGGCACCGGCACTGACAATAAATACCGCAGTAGAGGCCAAAATAATTAACGAAGGCAACACCGGAAGTCGCTGCTTATTAGCGAAAACAGCGACCACAGCTAAGGTCAACATTGCCGCGATCCAATGTGGAAAACGCACTGCAAACTCAGAGACCCCCAAAAGAACGATTGACGCCGCACTCATCCATGTATGCAGAGGCGGTTTACCCCAAAATGGTACATCGTAGTCAAACAAAGGGGTTATCCAGTTTCCCGTCTCAACCATTAATCGCGCCATTTCGCCATAACGAGCTTCAGTGGTGTCCATCAGCGGATATAAAGGCAACAGCAGCAATCGGGTTAATACCACTAACAACAATACCGCTATACTTTTCTGTCCAGTGCTTAACGCTCGCATTACTTCGCCTCCAAATAGCTGACATTGCTCTTGGCAACGCTCGAAGTGGTGGAAGCTCGATTAGGTTTAACTTGCGACAATGATTGGCTGTAAGCCACCTCTTCAATCAAATAAAGTGGTCGCTGCTTAACTTCAACAAACACTCGTCCTAAATACTCACCTATTAATCCCAAGGCTAATAACTGAATACCAGCGAGACCTAGCTGCACCACCATCATCGAAGGATAACCCGCTACAGTCTCGCCATAGATCAATGTCTTACTGACCACCCAGCCACCATAAGCAAAAGCGCTAAAGGCGGTAAAAACCCCACACCAAGTGGCAATCCGCAGCGGTTTAAAGCTAAAGGAGGTGATACCGTCCATCGCCAAGCCAAATAGCTTGCCGTAATTCCATTTGGTCTCCCCTACAAAGCGAGGGTCGCGGTCAAACTCCAAGGTTTTCTGCGAAAATCCCGGCCAGCTAAATAGACCTTTCATAAATCGATTACGCTCAGGTAAAGCTCTAATGCTGTCCACAACTTGGCGGCTCATTAAACGAAAATCCCCCACATTCTCCGGCACAGGAGAATCAGACACCCAGTTCATTAGCCGGTAAAAACAGCTTGCAGAAAATCGTTTAAACCAAGTTTCACCCAAGCGTTTACTACGCTTCATGTTGACGATATCGTAGCCTGCACGCCACTGTTCAAGCATCAAGGGGATCTGCTCGGGTGGGTCTTGTAGATCCGCATCCAGCATAATGACCGCGAGGCCACGTGCATACTCAATACCTGCAGACATCGCCGCTTCTTTACCAAAGTTTCGGCTCAGTTTAATACATTGATATTCATTGTTTGCTAAAGGCAGCTGGCTTATTTTTGACCAAGAGTCATCACTACTGCCATCATCAACAAATACAATTTCACTACTTTCATCAAGTTCTGCTAACACAGCGGTAAGCCGAGATATCAGCGGCGCAATCATTTGCGACTCATTAAACAGTGGTACTATCACTGACAAACACACTTCGGTGCGATTGCCGTCATCCACGCGAGCGTATGTCATGCGAGATCCTCATCAACTTTTGCTGTAGCATGCCAGCCGTAAAGTGAAGAAAATGTCATTGACATTTTTTCGACAAAAATAGTGCTACAGTAGACGGTACTGACAGCTGCATTTACCGATCCGTTATGACACTAAAATTACTCATTATCGAAGACAATATAGACGTCGCAGGTATTCTTGGAGATTACTTCGAAGCACAAGGTGCGGAGCTTGATTTCGCCGATAATGGCGAGCTGGGTTTATCCTTAGCGCAAGCGTTTGACTTTGATGCCATCATATTAGATCTCATGCTCCCCAAGCTTGACGGTCTAAGCCTATGTAAGGCACTACGCTCACTCGGTTGTAGTACCCCAATTTTGATGTTAACTGCACTCGATAATAAAGCGGATCTGCTCACAGGTTTTGATTGCGGCGCCGATGACTATTTAGGAAAGCCCTTCGATTTAGATGTGGTTGATGCTCGGGTAAAAGCGCTGATAAAACGTCATCGTGGCCAAGTTGCTCAAGGTGTACTTAAATTTGGTGATGTTGAAGTTAATATCGCCCAGCATCAAGCCTATCGTCAGCAAATGCAGTTAGCACTGACCCCAACCACCTACCAAATATTACTGCTACTGATAAAACATGCGCCAAATGTGGTCAAACGTGAACAGATCATTGAAGAGTTATGGGGCCAATCACCACCGAACAACGATATTTTGCGTAGCCATATGTACCAGTTACGCAATCAGCTCGACAAACCCTTTAAATGCCCGATGCTGGCCACTGTGCCTAAAGTTGGTTTTAGACTGCAACTTGGAGAAGAACTTTGCTAGATAGCCTACTCAATCGAGTCTCCACCGCCTCGAGCTTGCCGCATAAGTTAATGTGGTACTTCAGTAGTTTGGCAATCATCATTGGCTTAACCATTTACCTGTCTATGTTCGGCTTAATGCAATGGATTGAAGATGCTGTTAACCAACAAGAACTCGAAACAACCGCGCCCTACGCTATTGCCTCGTTTCAAGACGGGGCCGAGCAGCCTCTCAATATCTTACATACTCAAGCTTTCTACTCTCCAGAGCTGATCCCCAAGAAATATGGCAATTTAGAGAAGTTTCCGGTGGGCTTTAAAGGAGAGGTCACCAACAGTGAAGCGAGTGAATTACTGCATGAATGGATACCATCCTCTAGCAATCAAGCCACCCTTTCTGAAGAAGTTTTCCTATATCGTGGTGAGTTCATCCTCAATGGCGAATTAAAGCCGTTATTTCTCATTACACCGGCTGAAAACGTGGAACTTAGCGATAGAGAATGGAATGTTATTCGCCTATTTGTGCTGTGCTTTATTGGTGTGCTATTTATCTTATTTGGCTTCGTTATCCATAAACTCAGTTGTCGCTTAGTTAAGCCCGTTGAACAGCTAAGTGAGCAATTAAAATCACCTGAATCAAGCAAAGTATTTACCGTACCTGAGCAGTCAGCGGCTGAATTTGCAGAGCTCGCTAACAGTTTGAATGACTACCGCCAGCAAAATGAGATGATGATTAAGCAGGAACAAGCTTTCGCTCGCTATGCCAGTCACGAGTTAAGAACCCCTTTAACTGTCATCAGTGGCGCAGCAAAACTGCAAGAGCAAAATAATGCTGCAGAGTTTCAAGCCCGCCAACGCAGCCGCATACAACGTGCAGCACTCGACATGCAACATACCATTGATGCACTACTCAATTTGGTCAAGCAGGAGAATGCCACCAGCAGCACACAGCTTAGATCGTTACAGCAAGCTGAAATCGAAAGTATTACTCAACCACTACAGGCATTAGCTAATAGTAAAGAGATCAAGCTATCGGTTGATTTTAAGCAAGCGCCTGTCATCAAACCGACTCCTGCAGTGCTGCGGATGTTGTTAGGAAATGTCATCAGCAATGCCATAAACGCCAGCGATTCTGGAGAGATTACCATCTCAGTCAATGTCGATGCGATTGTCATTACTGATAAAGGGCGCGGACTATCGGCATCCGAGCATAATAATGCCAATGGCCATGGACTAGGTTTATTGATTGTCGATAGCCTCTGCCAGCGCTACCAATGGCAATTCAGTTTATCCAATAACCAACCGACAGGCTGTAGCGCCCGATTAACTTTTCCCCAAGCAGAGAGTTAACGTTTAGCCTCCCCGCAGAGGAAACAACAAAGTGCCAATCGATAATCGATTGGCACTTATCCTTTTTTCCTAACTTTGACGAGTAAAGCGGTATGACTGGATCTGCACCTCTTTGCCACCAACCACTGCGTAGCTATCGACCAAGAAAACATCTTGTCCTGCAAATCTAAGCTCTAAGCGCATTTGGCTACGCTCATTTCCAGAAAAGGTTTGTCCGTTTGCACCCACAGGGTAATAATTGTAACGTTGCAGCTGCGGTTGGAACTCACCTGAAAAACTAAGCTTACTGTTGCCATTAAAATCCGTTTGCAATTGATAGCCCTGCGCTGGTGTATATGACAGTTCAACCTGTCCGTTTAGGTCTTGCTCTACACCTAACACCTTCAAGTTCTCTACCGATAACGTCGCTGCCGTGGTTTTACTCAATCCACCTTGAGCAACACCAGTCGCTTCTACGCGCTCGCCCTTGCTATCCAATGCCCAGATATTGACCTGCCATTGTCCGCTAAAAGTATCTAAGCGATCCCAGTTCTGCGAAGTAGTTGCAGGCGCTGTAGCTCCGGCCACTTGTGTACCTGATAAGCCATTAATATTAATATTTTTGTTGGCATTCTCATTGCGGTAATCTTCTCTGTCATTAGCATAATCAGCACTCGCACCAGCAACACCACCTGCCGCGGCGCCAACTGCCGCCCCTTTTAATGCAAGGCTCGCATCCCCAGCAACCGCGCCCATTGCTAGCCCTAAAATAGCACCACCAGCTGCGCCTGTTTTAAAGCCACGATTACTGTCACGCCCATCCTCACCAACACCTTCACTGCTTGCACATGCTGTGAGTACAGTTAGGCATAATGTGGTTAAAATAACTTTTGAAAACTTGTTTGCTGTACTCATAGTGCTAGACGCTCCGTTGATAAAGGTTTTGTTAGTCGCAGTAGTTGAAGACACTAACTGTGCTGATTGCGTATTTGAGAAAATAGTGTTGTTAGACATAAATTTAATCTCATAAGAATATGTTTCCCCCTATTCCAAAATTACTGCTAACTTAGAGGGAAGTGGTAATGCATTGATGACTATTAAACCAGTAATCAAAAAGCGGGATTAGGGCATGGCGATGAAAAAAAAATATCCGAATGCCTAGGGGCTGTTTGTCTTTCACGGTTGTTTTTGCCGCAGTTTATTGGCTATTTTGACAAGGCGGAGGCTATGCCGTTTAGTTATTCTCCACAATATAGTCTACAA
>NZ_JBFRIY010000016.1:0-44055 GCF_041468565.1 Shewanella sp. 10N.286.54.B9 | reverse complement strand
ACCTAACACCTAGCATCTAGCACCTAGCACCTAGCACCTAGCACCTAGCACCTAGCACCTAGCACCTAGCACCTAGCACCTAGCACCTAGCAAACATCAACCTTCGGGGAATGATACCTACTGTGTGGCATATCTCTGCCATAAAAATAACAACTCCCCCTTCCCTGGCTCAAACACCTAGATCTATAAATCAGCATTTTTGTGATCTCGCTAACAAAAAGTTCTACACTCAAAGCGCAATATGTTTATTCTAAATACAGACTTAAGAAACATATTAATCACTATATAGGGGTAAATTATGAAATATTCACTAGGAGATCTTGTCTATCAGGGCGAAACATCTGGCGTACATAACTGGGATACCTTAGCCGGCACTTCATTTTACTGGCACCCAGATTGGCTACATATTGCTGAGAATATGACCGGCCATACACCCGCTATCCCGATGGAACCATCAGATAATAAACCAACTAAAGATGATGCAGCAGCCGCTATTGTTAAACATCTAAATAAGTAAAACCAGCGTTGCTACCGGCCTGAGGCGATGGCTTTTTTGGCTATTCTGTCTATCAGGCCAGGGGCAATGATCTTAAAGAACCGCCCTACTCGCCCCCTAAAAGAGGTGATCAATAATCGTTTTCGTTGAGCAATAGCTGGCAACATAAGCTCGACACACTTTTCTGCCGTCATGATTTTTGCTTCTTGCATCGGCGTATCACCCAGTGGTTTACCTTGAGCATCTAATGCTCGTTTGTGAGTTTGTGTTACCACAAAGTCCGGACAAATCACTGTCACAGTTACATTATCATCGCTAAGCTCAATACGTAGCGAATCAAAAAAACCTATCACAGCATGTTTTGAGGCAGCGTAAACCGATCTTGTTGGCACTCCCGTCAACCCCGTTATTGAAGCAACAGCCACAATCTGGCCTTGGCTGTTTTTTAAATGAGGGATAGCTGCGTGCGATAGGTAAGCAGGACCGAGATAATTCACCTGCATGATTTTCGATATTACACTTAAATCTTCAAGCTGATCAAAACGTGACCACATGGTCATGCCCGCATTGTTAACCAAGATATCTAACTGACCAAAGTGTTCGATACAGGCTGTCACCACCTGACTGCATTGCGATGAATCAGATAGATCTGCCACATGAATCAACGCTTCTGAACCGAGCGCCCTTACCTCTTGCTGTAATGAAGCTAAGCGGGATTCATTACGGGCTGTAAGCAATAACCGACAACCAAGCGGAGCCAATGCTAACGCAAGCGCTCGACCGATCCCTTCTGAAGCCCCAGTGACAATAATGACCTTATTCTTGAAGTAATCCATTTTGCAGCTCCCCTGCTCGTTTTCCCATTAAAAAGCCATTGCCTATAAATAGTTGATTATGCAACCACATCTAAAATATACACTTTTCATTATTAAGTACCACTTTGCGCAATTGTTATACTTTTGTGATTATTTGGCGATACTCAGGTGAGATCCGTTTGTCATGCTTAATCTATACAGACAACGGAGATAAATCATGAACATAAATAAACTCACTAAAGCCCTTTTCATCACTAGCCTTATGAGCCTACCTGCATCTGCAGCAGAGCTTGAAATCAGTGTTACTAACTTAACCCATGGTAACTACTTTACACAGTTACTGATTGCCGCACACGATATGGATAGCCATCTTTTCCAAGCGGGTGAAATGGCAACCCCAGCGCTACAAAAAATGGCTGAAGGTGGCGATATCGCCGATCTAGATGCTGCAGTCATGGGCGCAGGCGGAGTGACTGTTGCTAATCCAGCGATGGGGCTTTTAGCTCCTAGCGCTAAAGTTGACAGCATCATGCTAGATTCCGGTGACATGACTCACCTATCTATCACCGCCATGGTGCTGCCAACCAATGATGCCTTCGTTGGTTTAGATGCTTGGAAAATTCCAACTGAAGCAGGAACTTATACCTTTACTCTTAATGCTTACGATGCTGGCACTGAAGCCAATGACGAGATAATCAATGGTGGCGGAGCATCTGGTACTCCGGGGATCCCTGCTGCACCAGGTGGTGACGGCGGTATGAATGCCACAGGCATAATGGATAACAGCAGCAACGAAAAAGTACATATTCATCCAGGCGTATTGGGCGATACCGATATGAACGGTGGCGTGAGTGATCTAGATAGCCGAGTACATCGCTGGTTGAACCCTGTTGCTCGAGTGACTGTTATCGTGAAATAGGAGATAAACCATGAATTATCCAACTGATATTTTTAAACGAAGTGCATTAGCATTAGTCGCGTTTGCGACAATTGGTTTAGCAGGTTGCTCCGACAACGACAATGATTCGCCAGCACCTATAGAGCCGCCTGTTGTTGCACCAGTGATGCAAGATTACAGTGTCACTGTCACTAACCTAACGGCCAACCAACCTATGTCACCGATTGCGGTTGTTGCTCATAGCAATGACAGCACACTCTGGAGCACAGGCATGCCTGCCAGTGTTGCTTTAGAAACGCTTGCAGAGTCAGGCGACAGCAGCGGCTTGGTCGATGAGACTGGAGTCAATGAGTTGCTCAGTGGTGCAGGTATTTTAGTCCCTGGTGGGTCCGAGACTATCTCAGTAAGCCTTGAACAAGATAGTGTTGCCTCTCTGTCTGTAGTGACCATGCTGGTTAATACTAATGATGCATTTGCTGGTACCACGGGTTTTAACCTCGCGGCACTGGCGGTTGATCAAACAGCAGCACTGCGTGTCATCGCTTATGATGCAGGCACAGAAGCAAACTCGGAAGCTAAAGGCACCATTCCTGGGCCCGCTGATGGCGGTGAAGGTTTTAATGCTGCGCGTGATGACAATGACAAAGTTCATGCTCATCCCGGTGTGATCAGTATGGATGATGGCTTGATGGACTCAGTGTTATCCGTTTCTCATCGGTTCGATAACCCTGTTTTATTAATCAAAGTCACTCGTACTAAATAGTGTGAGTTCAAAATTGATTAAAAATTTATCGAAATAAAAGTTCCTAAAGGTAGGTCTTGTTAAAAAGGACCGCCTTTGGGAGCTTGGCATGAATGGATCAAGTAGTCATATTTCCACCATTTCGAACAAAACAATTTTGTTAATCGAAGATGAGCAAGACTTAGCCAAATTAGTCATGCTCAATCTTAAAAGCATGAACCATGCAGTTGTTCACTGCACAACGCTTGAACAAGCAAATCAAGTGATTGCCAGCAAACAAATTGATCTTATTCTTATGGACAGAATGCTACCCGATGGCGATGGCATAACGCTGTGTCAGCAGATCCGCGAAGCGGGTAATGAGCAGCCTTGCATGTTACTGACCGCCAAAGACTCTGAAGCCGATATCGTGCTCGGTCTCGAATCTGGTGCTGATGACTACTTAGTTAAACCATTTAGCGTGTTGGAACTAAGAGCCCGAGTGAAAGCACTGCTTAGACGTGGCAAGCAGATTCAACAGCAAGATGATGCGCTAGAATTTAATGGCATCACAATAAACTGCACCACCCGAGAGGTCATCGCTTTTAACGAAACTTTAGAGTTAACCGCGCGTGAGTTCGACCTGCTACTTTACTTGGCTCAACACCCAAAACAAGTGTTCAGTCGTATGCAACTATTAGAAGCGGTATGGGGTTACTCCTATTCCGGCTATGAACACACAGTAAATAGTCATATCAATCGCTTACGTAATAAGTTAGCTCGCAGCTCATACACCACAGATTTAGTAAAAACAGTCTGGGGTGTGGGTTATAAATTTGCCCCGCCAGCTAATCAGGCAGCCTCTTAAAAAGGAGCTAACCATATAACTGCGACGGATGCAGGAGATAGCAGCATGAAAAGTTTGTTCAGTCGTATATTACTCGCGGCTACCTTAGTTATTTTTATTCTATTTATCGCACTATGGCAGTGGTTACAGTTTAGCCAAGAGTTTAGCCGCAATCAGATCCAACAATCACTGCACCGTGAATTGGCGGAACATATGGCCCATATCAATCCGTTACTTTCTAAAGGCATCACCTCTGATGCAGCATTAAAAGAAGCCTTTCATGACTTCATGTTACTCGGCCCAAGCTTTGAAATTTATACCTTAGATAATCAAGGGCAAGTTATTGCCTACGACGCGAAAGAGGAGAAGATTAAACAACATAAGGTTGATACCAACATTATTGAGCAATTTATCCAGGGGGTTAATTTACCTATTTTGGGTACAGATCCGCGCTCAGAGCACAAAGACAAAATCTTCTCAGCCGCAAAATTACTCACGCCTAACGGACAGCAAACAGGTTATCTCTATGTCATCATTGGCGGCGAGGATTTTGATAGCTGGCAGACCATTGTTAGTGATCACCAAGCACCACAGTTTTGGACCACTGCGATATTGATTGCCATTGGTTTCGCAATTATCTTGTTTGTCCTGCTGCTTAAGCTGTTTACCGCACCGCTAAGTCGACTAGAAAATGATTTGCGTTTAGTCGCTGCCCAGCAACTAAACTCTGGAGTCACACTGCCAGGACAATATACAGGTAGCAGCGAAATCAACCAGCTCAGTAAGCATATCAATACCCTGCTTCAAGCGTTGAGTTTGCAACATCAAGCAATCAACAGGCAGCAAGAGGAGCGGCATGAATTTATGCTGCACTTGTCCCATGACTTGAAAACACCACTCACCTCTTTACAAGGTTATATCGATACTTGGCTACTAATGCCGCCCCATGAACGCAATAGTGACTTAATTGAGATCGCTGCAAATGCTGGCCAACATTTACAACAACTATTAGGACAAATGTTAGAGCTTGCAGCCTTAGAGAACGGTCAAGTTAAACCGCAGTGGCAACAAGTAAACCTTCAAGAAGTATTGGATGAATTGCAGCTGACATTCACACCACGCGCGAGTAAGAAGCGTATTCTGTTAGCTTTTGACGATAGACTAAACCTGTGTATACATACCGACAGGCAGTTGCTATTGCGCATTCTAAATAACCTTGTCGACAATGCGATACGCTACACTCCAGATCAAGGCGTCATCAGTATCAAAACACTCGCAGATAAATCTAACGCAACAACTTGGTTGCAAGTCAGTGATAATGGTTCAGGAATGCACAAGCATGAACTGGCCGCGTTGAAACAGATGACCCAAAAACCCATGGCAATGGCAAGCAAACAAAGTGCATTACCGCAACTTGGGGTAGGGTTGGCGATTGTTAGGCAGTTACTGGCCATTTTAAAATGTGGTATTGAGATTGACAGCCAGCCAGGCAAAGGTAGTCGTTTTAGAATTGAGCTGCAGACGCAACCCTTGCTTGTTGAACAACAAGGCAGTACAAACCGCCCCGTTAAAACCGATGACGGTTTTGAACATAGCGTCCATCAGGGATAGTTATTCACCCAAATAAAAAAGCCGACTGCTGATGGCAATCGGCTATTTAAGCCTTAGGAGCGTAACAGTAAAGCGACTGCCCATCAGTGCCAGAATAACTGTTAGAACACGCCTTTAAATATCTTTTTCAGCTTAGGGAAAGCAAGGCTTATAAACACACCGAACAAACTCATCCACATCAAGATCACCAATACCGCAGTCATATAGATGCCCATTTCAGTGTCGGCATTAGCAACGTAAAAGTAGTGGCTGCCCTGTAGCAAACCAATAAAAATAGCTAAACAGATAGCACTAAAAAGAATAGGTAATTTCATAAATGTCGCCTCTTAACTGTAGGTCTGTAATTGATGGTTCAATAATAAAACACTGCTATCGCGATTTGAAACTAGTAGCTATAGCCAATCCCGATACTTGCTAGCTTTATGATGTTCTTGGTTTAACCTAATGCATTTGGGCGAAGCTTAATAGTACTCAACCAATTTTTGCCAATAAAAAAGCGAGCCATTGGCTCGCTTTATTCAATACAACAAGTAGATTACTTGTGGTACTTACCTGACAACTCATGCACTGAGTTGATAAATGAACCCGCATGCTCTGGGTTCACATGCTGATGGATACCGTGGCCCAAGTTAAATACATGGCCAGTACCTTCACCGTAAGAAGATAGAATTTGATCGACTTCTTGATGGATACGCTCTGGAGAAGCGTAAAGTACAGATGGGTCCATGTTACCTTGCAGCGCAACTTTATTACCTACACGGCGACGTGCATCACCAATATCAACAGTCCAGTCTAGACCTAGTGCGTCACAGCCAGTTTCAGCCATAGACTCAAGCCATAGTCCGCCACCTTTAGTGAACAAAGTAACTGGAACTTGGCGACCGTCTGCATGGCGAGTTAGGCCATCAACGATTTTCTGCATGTAACGTAGCGAGAATTCACGGTATGCGTGGTGAGATAACGCGCCACCCCATGAATCAAAGATCATTAGAGACTGTGCACCGTTTGCAACCTGAGCGTTTAGGTACAAGATAACTGAGTCAGCTAGCTTGTCTAATAGCATGTGTAACGTTGCAGGCTCTTCATAAGCCATCTTCTTAATCTTTTCAAATGTCTTGCTTGAACCGCCTTCAACCATGTAAGTGGCAAGGGTCCAAGGTGAACCAGAGAAACCGATTAATGGTACTTCGCCTTTAAGCTCACGACGAATAGTGCTAACAGCACGCATTACGTAACCAAGTTCATCTTCTGGATCTGGGATACATAGCTTCTTGATTGAATCGATAGTATCTGTTGGACGCTCGAAACGTGGGCCTTCGCCAGTTTCAAAGTACAGACCTAGTCCCATTGCATCTGGAACAGTAAGAATATCAGAGAATAAAATCGCAGCATCTAGGTCATAACGACGTAGTGGCTGCAAAGTCACTTCACAAGCCAAGTCTTGGTTTTTACAAAGCGACATGAAATCACCGGCTTCAGCACGGGTTGCTTTGTACTCTGGAAGATAACGACCAGCTTGACGCATCATCCAGACAGGAGTTCTGTCGACAGGCTGTTTTAATAACGCACGTAAATAACGATCATTCTTTAATTCTGCCATTTGGCTTGATTCCTAAACTTATATTGATATCCGCTTGGGTCAGTAGTTTAGCATTTACGCTAGTAAAGTAACCTCTATCGGTGAAATTATGTGACCAGTAACTCGACAAATAGTCGCAACTAGGACGTAGTTAACACATTTATATTGCTAACAGTCTCATTTCTAAGCCCTTCAATGTCATGCCCATCCGACTTAAATATGCTGGATCCACTAAGAATGGGCGGAAATCTCATATCTTTAATAACTGCGATCTGTAACCATAACTTGACTTAACCTAGGCTGTATAACTCTCAATGTGACAGAAAAAAGTTGCACCTACTGGTCAGCTTTGGTATAAAAAGTCTGCGCTAGCAAGAACAATCAAGAAGCTCGTCGCATCGAGCCCGCAAAACTTTACTCGCCCAGCGATAGAATTCTATCGCTGGGCTTTTTCTTTTTTGGCTTTCTGCCAGCTGGTATGTCCATTTAGCAATTAGCCATAAATCGTCCGAAAACAGTTGATCAAAGTCGCCGTTCTCCCTACATTAGAAGTTAGGGATAGTTTCATAACGGGAAAGATCATGCTAAGAAAATTAGAAAAAGCCGAACAAAAATGGGGCGGTTCAAATACTCTTATAGATCAATGGCTAAACAACCGTCGTAACCTATTGATTAACTACTGCCAGATTGCCGGTATTCCACCTTATGAAATTACCGAAAATTCCTTACCGGCTTTTGACTCCGTCAAAGCATTCTGCGACCAGTTAATGGACTATGTTTCAGAAGGACATTTCGAGATCTATAACCAAGTCGTGACTGCTTGCGAGAAAAATGGCAGCTCAAGCCAAGAGCTTGCTCAACAGTTAGTGCCGCAGATCAGCGAAACCACAGATACCGCACTCGATTTCAATGACAAGTACACCGAAGCTGAAGACGAGAAAGTGCTTTTCCATCTCGATAAAGATCTGTCATCTTTAGGTCATGCGATGGAAACACGCTTTGCGTTAGAAGATAAATTATTAGAAGTGCTACACACTAAACATTCATAGTCAGTACTCGAGATTGCTCTTAGCAAGATGTTCACCTAAATCCCGAAGGTGTAACGTCTTCTGCCAATAGCTTTAGCAAACACAATCAGCGCGAAATACAGACAACAAAAAGGCCAGCTAATTAGCTGGCCTTTTTAGTACATCTCTTAATTACTTACACGGCAGATTGGAAGATAACTTCGTCTGCTTTTTCTGTGTACGAGGCAATTTGATCGAAGTTCAGGTAACGATAAGTGTCAGCTGCAGTTGCATCTAACTCTTTAGCGTATGTCTGATACTCATCAGGCGATGGTAGACGACCCAATAGTGCCGCAACAGCTGCAAGTTCCGCTGATGCTAAGTACACGTTTGCACCTGTACCTAGACGGTTCGGGAAGTTACGCGTAGAAGTTGAAACAACGGTTGAACCTTCAGCAACACGTGCTTGGTTACCCATACACAATGAACAGCCAGGGATCTCGATACGTGCACCGACACGGCCGAAGATGGCGTAGTAACCCTCTTCAGTCAGTTGGTCACGATCCATCTTAGTTGGCGGTGCAATCCACAAACGTGTTGGCAGAGTCGTAGCAAACTTGTCTAGCATCTTACCGGTGGCACGGAAGTGACCGATGTTAGTCATACAAGAACCAACGAAGACTTCGTCAATTTTAGTATCAACTACTGATGAAAGCAGAATCGCATCATCTGGATCGTTTGGCGCACAAAGAATAGGTTCTTTGATATCAGCTAAATCGATTTCGATAACTTCAGCGTACTCAGCATCGCTATCAGCTTCCATAAGCTCAGGGTTGGCCAACCACTCTTGCATAGCAGTAATACGACGCTCAATAGTACGGCGATCGCCATAACCTTCAGCAATCATCCACTTAAGCATGACAATGTTAGAGTTTAGGTATTCGATGATAGGCTCTTTGCCCAGCTTGATAGTACAACCAGCCGCACTACGCTCAGCAGATGCATCAGAAAGCTCAAATGCTTGCTCAACTTTAAGTTGCTCAAGACCTTCGATCTCTAGTACACGGCCAGAGAAAGCGTTGATCTTACCTTTCTTCTCAACCGTTAACAGACCCATTTCGATCGCTTTATGCGGGATAGCATGTACCAAGTCACGTAACGTCATACCTGGTTGTAGCTCGCCTTTAAAGCGCACCAAAATAGATTCAGGCATATCGAGTGGCATAACGCCCGTTGCTGCAGCAAATGCTACTAGGCCAGAACCCGCAGGGAATGAGATACCAATTGGGAAACGCGTATGTGAATCACCACCAGTACCAACAGTATCAGGTAGCAGCATACGGTTTAACCAAGAGTGAATAACACCGTCACCAGGACGCAATGCAACACCGCCACGGTTCATGATGAAATCAGGTAGTGTATGGTGAGTGTTGACATCGATTGGCTTAGGATATGCCGCGGTGTGACAGAATGACTGCATCGTCAAATCAGCACTAAAACCAAGACACGCCAGATCTTTAAGCTCATCACGAGTCATAGGGCCAGTAGTGTCTTGTGAACCAACAGAGGTCATCTTCGGCTCACAGTATTGGCCTGGACGAATACCCGTCACGCCACATGCTTTACCGACCATCTTCTGTGCAAGGGTAAAGCCCTTACCTGTATCAGCCACATCTTGCGGACGAACAAACTCAGCAGATGCTTCAAGGCCTAGTGTTTCACGCGCACGGTCAGTCAAACCACGACCGATGATCAATGGAATACGACCACCAGCACGAACTTCATCCATTAAGACTTCAGTCTTTAACGAGAATTCAGAGATAACTTCATCGCTATCGTGACGCTTAACAACACCTTCATATGGGTAGATATCAATAACATCGCCCATTTCCATCTTGCTAACATCTAGCTCGATTGGCAATGCGCCAGCATCTTCCATAGTGTTAAAGAAGATTGGAGCAATCTTACCACCTAGACAGAAACCGCCCGCACGCTTATTTGGTACATTAGGGATATCATCACCCATGAACCAAAGCACAGAGTTAGTAGCAGACTTACGTGAAGACCCCGTACCAACCACATCACCAACATAAACTAATGGGAAACCTTTAGTTTTAAGTGACTCAATCTCTTTGATTGGACCGATAGTGCCCGCTTCATCAGGCACGATACCGTCACGAGCGTTCTTCAGCATAGCAAGTGCATGTAATGGAATATCTGGACGAGACCATGCATCAGGTGCAGGAGACAAATCATCAGTGTTGGTTTCGCCAGACACTTTAAATACAGTCAGTGAGATCTTCTCAGCAAGCTTAGGACGAGACAGGAACCATTCGCCGTCAGCCCAAGAATGAACAACTTGCTTAGCGTAGTCGTTACCCGCCTGCATTTTTTCCACTACATCATGGAAAGAATCAAACATCAGTAGCGTGTGAGATAGTGCTTTAACAGCAAGTGGAGCTTGTGCGTCGTTATCTAACTGAGCGATTAGCGGCTCAATGTTGTAACCACCTTGCATAGTGCCAAGCAGCTCAACAGCTCGCTCAGATGACAAGATGCTTGAAGATGCTTCGCCTTTTGCGACTGCATCTAGAAAGCCAGCTTTTACATAGGCAGCTTCATCAACACCTGGTGGAATACGGTTTTCTAGCAGATCAAGAAGGAATGCTTCTTCACCTGCTGGTGGGTTCTTAATCAACTCAACTAGCTGCGCCACTTGTTGGGCATCTAATGGCTTAGGGACTACGCCCTCTGAAGCACGTTCTGCGACGTGTTTACGATATGCTTCTAGCACGGCAACATTCCTCTTTGTTTGGCGTTCTAACAGCGAAACTGCTCGTCTTCACATTGAAACTGACAGCTCGGCAGGCTCGACCCTTATTTCGAGGCGTATTATACTACAACTTGGCAAAAGTATGAATCAGATCACACTTGCTCAGATGAGAAATCACGCTCAAGCGACAGGTTGACCACACCTTAGGCGGTTAAGCGAACAAAAAAAACTAGACCATAGTGTTAACCATACACTTATACCTTTAAATTCAAAAACTTAAACCGAACCTTATTTTATACTTTCTCTGTTTAGCTACTAATTTTTGCTGCAAAACGTACAATAATCTCTAGTATTATTTGTAAAAACACTGAAAACAACCACTAATATTCACCAAAGTTATAATGAACATAATTGAGAGTGAGCCCGCAGCCACTCGGAGACGTTAGATTTAAGTGGTCATTTAGTGGGTTTTAATCACCGCTTTGATGGCTACTAATAGTAATTCCCTTTGTGAAATCAATAACACCAAGTAAAGTCCATGATTAATATTAAAAAGCATCTTCAAATTAGGATGAGTATATGAGCAAACCTCAGCTAAAAGCCGTTATTTTCGATATGGATGGCGTATTGATCGACTCCGAACCTGTGTGGCAAATTGCTGAGCACAAGGTGATGACCGAGCTCGGTTTAAACATCTCAGTTGAAGATACTGTTGAAACAACCGGACTTAGAATCGATCAGGTTGTGGCATTCTGGTACGCCCGCTTTCCTTGGCCAAACTATGACAACCAACAAACCGCACAGGCCATTGTTGATCAGGTGGTAAGCCATATCCTTGCCGATGGTAAACCGATGTTAGGTGTCATTACGGCACTTAAAAGCTGCCAAGATCTAGGGCTTAAAATCGGTCTAGCAACCTCTTCGTCGAGCGATATTATCAATGCTGTTTTAAACAAACTGCAAATTAGAGAATACTTTCAAGCGATTAAATCTGCCGAGCACTTAGCCTATGGTAAACCCCATCCGGAAGTTTATTTAAATTGCGCCGTAGCGCTCAATATTGATCCTATCAATTGTTTAGCCATTGAGGATTCATTTAATGGATTGGTCGCCGCACGCGCTGCCAATATGCAAACTATTGCCATTCCAGAGCCTAAATTTTCCCATTTACCTAAGTGGGCTATCGCCCATCAGCAACTTGATGATCTGACTTTTTTGCCTGAGGTATTAGCAGCTAAAGTTTAGCTTGTAGGCTTACCATGCTGCACTTGAGCAAAGCCTTGGCGTTTCGGCAACTCCGATGGAGAATTGGTGTGCTCTACGAGTTTTTTAACTCAATTTTTCCCCAAAATGACTTTCACTGGTAGAAGTTGTTAGTAGCGTAATTAAAGCTTCAGCCTTATGAAGGCTAATGCGGGACACAAGATATAAGACCTGCGTGAACATTGCACTTTATGCAATGATGACAGTTCTTTGTTTCACTCAGGCGGAGAAACAGGAAATCAGTTCTTTTTATGTTCTAACTCATTGTTGATACACTGATTTACTGTTAGTCTTGAGTGATTGAAGTACTGGCGATCTGGTCTTATTAAGACCGTTTTTATTCGGAATTCAGCCTAATATACTGTTAGCCTTATAAGGATATATAAATGAATTTGGGCATTATTAAATCAAGTATTGTAACTATCAGTTGTATTTTACTGATGACAGGTTGTTCATCTAACTCGTTAGAAGAATCAAGCCTTACAGCAAAAGAGCTTGATCAAACTATTGAACTTACTGTTCCTGTCAGTAAAGTTACTTTGTCTATTCCTAAACTAAATTTAGTTAAACAAGATACTAGTAGCAGTCAAAGCTACCGATATTTTAATTACTGGGATACAAACGCACAATTAGGTATTTCAGGTTGGTTTGAACATGAGTCACGCTTTAAAGGTGTGCAATCTCATTGGAGTGAGTTCTTATCAACGTGGAAAGGAAATCAACCAACCAATGTAAGTTTTGAAAAACTAAATGATTGGAATATTGTTAGTTACAATATTGATGTACAGGGCTGCTCTCAATCAAATGTGAAAGCATATTTAGTGCAAAGTGAAACATGGCTAGATATTCATGTTTCATCATTTTGTAATGGAGATATCCCCAAAGCAGATATTCTTAATTATATAAAAAACATTACAGTGGTAAATAAAGTATAAATAAGGCTAACAAATAAGGATAGGCCGCGCGTAGCCGCGTCCTTATCCCAAGTGTTGAACAAGCTCGAGTGATACCTTTATAGTGTAAATATCGGCGTAAGATCTTACGCTTTTTCGATGTGTGCTGAGCAGTAACATTTTTTACTAGCCGCACCTATCCCTTAGCATCGCCAGCTAATTTCGTTACCTCAACATATCAATGCCTTAGCACCTCCTTTTTCTTATTTTTCTCTGTATGTTAAATCTAGATTTTGTAGTCCTTCCGCTTAAACAGTGGCGTTAGGTTCCCTTGTTTTTTGCATGATAAAACTTGTCAGTCGTGCATGCACTCCCATAAATATCATCGGCTGCTGGCAGCAGGGACAAGGTCTTATAGCTTGGGTTTTGGTGGCTTTTTCGAACGGCGCAAACACCGCTCCAGCAACCGCTAGCATAAGCTGTATTTGCAGTCTTAGTTTTCGGCAACGTCCTTGCAGTAATCCATAGTCTCTCACTCGACGTAGTCC
Source organism: Shewanella sp. 10N.286.54.B9 (assembly GCF_041468565.1). NCBI lineage: Bacteria > Pseudomonadati > Pseudomonadota > Gammaproteobacteria > Alteromonadales > Shewanellaceae > Shewanella > Shewanella sp. 10N.286.54.B9. Next base: position 30,604 of record NZ_JBFRIY010000016.1, on the reverse strand, counting down.
CTTCGGTAGCACATGCTGGAGCACTAACCATAGGAAATTCACCGTAGGTAAAGTGCGTATTTCAGTGGCTTTGGTTTGGCTATTTTGATACTCGAAGCTGACCTGTCCGTCGATGTCACTGATGATATTTCTGTCGGGCAATACACCACGATAAAGATAACGGGATAGATATTTTAACGCTGGCAAGCCTTTACCTACATGTTGGCAGTCAACCACCCACTTTTTTGGCAGGTGTTCTGGTAGCTTGATGTTGAGTTTATCCGTTAGGTACTCAAGCAAGCGTGCTCGCCATACGCTGGCAAGATTAAAGACATTAAACAGGTATTTGCCTTTGCTCTTTTGCCACTGTTGTTTGGCTTTGTCGAAACTCCCTGCCGGGATGATGAAATGAATATGAGGATGGTAGTCGCGTCGTCGATTATGAGTATGTAGTACGCCCGTAAAGCCAATCTCGCCACCGAGTTGTTTTGCGTTTTTAGCAAAGTCCTTGAGCACGCTTGCAGCCACCGTAAACATGGCTTGATACATACGTTCAGGTTGATGTTTCGCGGTGGCTCTAAGCTCATAAGGCAGAGTGAAAGTGACCATGTAGTATTCAACTGGAAGTAGTTTAGCCTGCTGTTTAGCAAGCCAACCTTCCGTGGTGTTGTGCTGGCATTGCGGGCAACTTCGATGGCCACAGGAGAGTGGAAAGTCAGCATGATGAGGGCAACTCTGACACGCCCACTGACTCGTTCTCTCAGTATTGGTGCGGCAACTGAGCATGGCGAAAATGGCTTGCCGCATCGATGAGGTAAGTTGCTGCTCGTAAGCCTGATTAAACTTATCAAGGTGGTCGCGTAAAATATCGATGAACTTCATACGTTGCACTCCCACTTCAGGGCTAAATCATTAGTCAGCTGATTAATCGCCTCAACCGTATTTTTACGGGTAATTTGAGTCAGTCGTGTATATCTTGCGGTGGTGTTGAGGCTGTTGTGACCGAGCAGGCTTTGCACTGAGCGCAGATCTAGTCCTTGCTCTAGCAGATGGGTAGCGTAGCTGTGACGCAGATTATGCGGACTGATGGATTTATGAATATTGAGGATAAAGGGGTCGGAGCTAATTAGAGAAATTGCCATACTTTGTCTAATCAAAAACTCATGAGCTAGAGCAGATTATCTAGCTCATTAATATCCAAAAATCAGCTATCGACTATATGCTAGCTATTCATCTAGGTTGAGCTGTGCAAGCTTCTAAATCATGGATGATTTAGCAGAGCCTATAGGGATATATTCACGGCGACTTGCAAAAGCTCAATGTAGTTGAATTGCAATAAAAAGTGCATTTGATTGCCATTTATTCTCTTTACTCCGAAACACATAATAAAAAGCCCATCGAATGATAGGCTTTCAGTATTTAGCGATGGCTAAGCAAAGCTAGCGTTACCAGATCTTAACTCGCTCATCTTCCGTTAGGAACATCTTGTCGCCTTCTTTAAGATCGAACGCTTCATAAAACGCAGGGATATTACGCGGCGTGCCCATCGCGCGGAAATGACTTGGCGAATGAGAGTCGGTCATTAAACGGCGACCTAACTCTTCGTCACGGTAATTACGGCGCCAAACTTGCGACCAGCCGATAAACAAACGTTGCTCACCAGTTAAGCCATCAATCACAGGTGAGGGCTGGCCATTGAGGCTCATCTTATATGAACGTGCAGCAACCGTTAATCCACCCAAATCGCCAATGTTTTCGCCTAAAGTTAAATCACCATTAACGAATCTTCCTGGCATAGCTTCATAACCAGCGTATTGTGCAGATAGCTGCGCACCACGCTTTTGGAACTCTTCACGATCTTTATCAGACCACCAGTCACGTAAATTACCATCACCATCGTACTTAGCACCTTGGTCATCAAACCCATGACTTATCTCGTGGCCAATCACCGCGCCGATACCACCATAGTTAATCGCGTCATCGGCATCCATATTAAAGAATGGCGGTTGTAAAATAGCTGCTGGGAATACAATTTCATTCATCACAGGACTGTAGTACGCATTCACCGTCTGTGGCGTCATGTGCCACTCTGTGCGGTCGATTGGTTTACCCAACTTAGCGAGCATTGCCTTATATTCAAATTGAGCATAACGCTGGTAGTTACCAACAAGATCATTGGCTTCAATATCAAGCGCGCTATAATCTTTCCACTTCTCTGGATAGCCAATCTTATAGGTGAACTTAGCGAGTTTTTCTTGCGCTGCAACCTTAGTTTCCGGCGTCATCCACTCAAGTTCATTAATGCTAACCTCAAAACCTTTAATCAAGTTTTGGATCATCTGTTCCATTTTAGCTTTAGCTTCTGGCTTAAAGTTTTGTTTAACGTACTCTTCACCAACGATTTCACCAATCACTTGATCGGCTGCATCTACCGCCTTCTTCCAACGTGGCTTTTGCTCCTGGATACCCATTAAGGTATTACCGTGAAAAGCAAAGTGCAGATCGACAAAATCTTTACTTAACAGCTCGGCGTAGTCATCCACCAAATGGAAGGCTAAGTAATCTTGCCATTCCGCAACCGTAAACTTATTAAACTGTTGGCCAAACTTTTCAAAGTAGGAAGGCTGGCGAACGATGACTTCGCTCACCTTATCGATATCCGCACCCGCCGAGAACTGCACAAAGTCAAAACCCTTTACTAAATCTTGTAGTTGTTGGCGATCCATCTTGTTATAACTTTTATTGGCATCACGCGACTCAACACGGCTCCACTGACTGGCAGCAATGAATTTCTCAATCTTAGCCACGCTCTTGCTAGCACGTTGCGGATCGCTATAACCTGCCTGCGCCATTAAGTCGGTAACATACTTGTCTAATGCCGCGCGGTTAGCGGTAAACTTCTCATCATCTTTCAGGTAATAGTCACGATCTGGTAGCGTCAGACCTGACTGGTAGAGATAAACTCCATACTGACTCGAGTTTTTCGCATCATTATTGACGTAAAAACCAAATGGCACGGAAGCACCATGAACCAGTAAACCCCCCATTAAGGTCGCAATATCATTGTGAGTAGAAGCGTAGGCAATATCTGACAACTGATCTTTCAGCGGCGAGATCCCAAGCGTTTCAATAGTTTTGACATCCATAAAGCTCGCGTAAAAGTCACCCACTTTCTGCTCACTGCTACCTTTTACCTTATTGGGCTTGGCTGCAGAAGCCTCAATGATCTGTTTCAATGAAGCTTGGCTTTGCTCATACAAAACAGAGAACGAGCCGTAGTTAGATTTATCTGCGGGGATAGGTGTATTGGCTAACCACGTACCATTAACGCTGTAATAAAAATCATCTTGATGACGTACAGCAGGATCGAAATTGGCTATTTCAACACCTGATACTAGCGCAGCTGACGCTTGAGTGGTTTCTTTGTTGGCTTCATTACTGCCACAAGCAGTTAAGCCTAGGCTTAAAGCGACACAAAGTGCTAATTGACTTACTTTATTCATGATTATCCCCGTATATAATCCTTTAAAAGGCTTTTGCTCGTTTATAACAATATTTTGATGCTGCAATACACATTATGTTTTAGACCAAATAACCAGATTTTGTAAATGTAGACACGTTAATTAATTAAGTGACTACCTTTTCGCCGTTGACGCTACCAGTTTTTACCGATGAATAAAAAGATCGTTTTCTCGCCATCATCCGACGCGCCAAAACCAAATGCAGCAGGACCCACCCCGGTATCAATGCCTAAAAACAAACTGCCTGAGTAGATCAGGTCATCGAGTGAAACACTGTCTTTTTGAGTCCACACATTACCCGCTTCAAGGCTGGTACCTAAATACAGAGGGTACTCCGTCATACCTAATACATCTCGACCTAAATCATACTGATAGACGAAAGCTCCAAATATCTTATGCGAGCCATAAAGCGCATTTTTATGGTATCCCGAGAGGTTCAAGAAGCCACCTAACTCAGAAACATTGACGGTAAACACGCCGTCCTTGTCGACTGTTGCTAAGGAAGCGATACCGACAAAGGCATGATTACCAACGCCAACGGCGCCGCGCCAATCGGCTTCGTATTGCATTGAGAAATTTGACGAGTCATCAAAACCTTCAAGATCGTAGTTCTCTTTTCTCATATAAACATTGAAGGTAAATCGGTTACCCGAGGTAGGAAAATTAATACTGTTGAGATCATCATAAGCAAATTTAATATACCCTCCGTAGCCAGAGTAATCTACGGTGCCCAAACCCCACAGATCATTTACAAGATCACCAGTTTCGCCCAAGAGGCCAAACTCAATCATGCCATTTTGGGTATAATTGATGCCAATACCCGCTTCTGCTCGATATGAGGTCTGCCTTAATTCAAATACTCGGCTATTATCTTCAAAAAAGCTCCAATCTTTTAACTCATACTCAACCCGAGTCCGACTGAAGTAATCTTGATCTTTCGATAATGGTTGATAAAACTCTGAAGCAAGTAACTTATCAAACCCTAGCGATATTTCATTACGCCATTCACCACCATTTTCAGTTAAATTGGTCATGGTATAAGCAACATCAAGCGACACCACTGAGTCCAGACTAAAGTCGTCTTCCCAGCTAAAGCCCAAGTCAAAGTAATTTGGTCCCCATGACTTAGCCGTAGTCGTTACCGTTAATACTCTGCCATCTTCCGTATCAGTAAACTCAGCATCGACACGTTCAAACTTATCTAAGGCATAGATCCGTGCAATACCTGCTTCAAGGGACGCTGTGGTGACATGGTCACCAACACTTAGGTCCAAATTATCTGCGAGTAACTTTTCACTGACTTTAGATCCATTCGCATAAATGACTTTAATCAGTGGACGATCTATCTCTTTTAACCACTGCTCACTTTTTTGTCTTTTAGCTGCTAGGTAAATTTGGAAGTCAGCTTCATCAATTGATAGCTTATCTAGTCTTGACGAATTTTCTCTGGCAGCAATTTCTCCTAACGGTAAGGCGATAGGCATAATGCTAAAATCTGTCGTACTCAATTCACCAATATTCGGTCGAATTAAAATATCACTATCCGTTAATAGCGATTTTTGTTTTTCAGAGCTAGCGTTAGTCAAAATTGTCGAAAGCTGATTGAGCACAGCAAGAGTACTATCGAGTTGCTCCTTACCCACCAGCGGTGAACCAATATCAACTGCAATGACGATATCAGCCCCCATATCTTTAACCACATCAATAGGCATATTATTGGCGATACCACCATCGACAAGTAAACGCCCATCGATAACTGCGGGCTGTAATGCTCCAGGCACAGATGCAGATGCCTGCATTGCCGCAACGATACTGCCACTGCTTAATACAACCGGCTCACCGGTAGCCAAATTTGTTGCTACAGCCCTAAAAGGAATTGATAACTCATCAAAATGACCAAGTTGATGAACAAGGTTGGTCGAACTTCTCAATAGCAACGACATACTCTGACCACGAAGCAGACCCGCTGGCATTTTAACTTCTTCATCGCTGTAGCCGATATTGATGGGGATGTTATATTTATCTCTTGTTTCTTTATCCCTAAAGCTAAGCGCTTCACGGGGAATGGTATCTGAATAGCCTTGGTCCCAATTGGTATTCATCATAATGGCTTCAATTTCTGCGGCGCTATAGCCGAGTGCATACATGCCACCCACGTATGAACCTATACTGGTGCCAGTGATGTAATCAATGGGGATATTTTTCTCTTCGAGCACCTTAAGCACGCCAATATGAGCAGCACCTTTAGCGCCTCCACCACTGAGTACCAGACCTATTTTAGGTCTTTCTGTAGCGCTCGCATATGACTGGAAAAACACAAACAAACAAAGAATAATAATTCTATGTATCATAATGACTTATTCAACTCTAATAATGATATTTTAACCTAGGGTATTTAACTAATTAGTGCAAGCTTTAGGGGGTCGGGCTCAGCTATTGCAGAGCTTCAGGCTGTAAACTCAATTCAGATCGAGCGGCCATGTAAACTGCTAAATCAGTCGATGACATCGGCTTGGCAAAGTAATAACCCTGTATAACATAACAGCCACGACTAAAGACCTGCTCTAACTGTTCGTGGGTTTCGACACCTTCAGCCACAACATCGAGCTTTAAGTTTCTTGCCAGCTCAATGATACTACTTGCTATCGCTTGATCAGCCTTATTAGTTGCGATATCAATAAGGAATGAACGATCGATTTTCAACGTGTTCACTTCAAAATGACGCAGATACGCTAGCGATGAGTAGCCAGTACCAAAATCATCAATTGCGACATCAACGCCCAATGCTTTGAGTTCTTTTAGGTGTTGTTTAGCGACTTTAAGCTCTTTCATTAACACGCCTTCGGTGATCTCAAGCGACAAAGCATGATTTGGCATACCTGTTTCAGCTAGACACTTCTGCACCCCTTGAATAAAGTCGCGCTGACGGAAATGCAGTGCTGAGATATTGACTGACACCTCAAGAGGCTCAGACAATGTTTGTGCCCAGTGCGCGCCGTGACGACAAGCTTCTCGCATCACCCAACGGTCAATTTCTACAATCAGCCCACAAGCTTCTGCAACCTTAATAAATATATCGGTACGCACATAGCCATCTTGTGGATGGTTCCAGCGTAACAGCGCTTCAACCCCAACAAGTTTATCGTTCTGTAAAATATCTATCTGAGGCTGAAAATGAAGTTCAAACTCATCTCTTTCAATCGCTTTTCTCAGATCGGCTTCTAGCCTTAGGTGATAAAGTGCTTCCGCATTACGATCTTGAGAATAATATTTGAAGTTTCCTTTGCCTTCTTCTTTGGCATGGTACATTGCTAAGTCAGCGTTTTTAATCAACGTTTCTGGCTGCTTAGCATCTTCAGGCCACAGGCTGACTCCAATACTGGTAGAGATATGAAACTCTCGCCCATACAGGTCAAACGGGCGCTGAATGCTCGCTAACAGCTTTTCGCAAAGCTGATTGATACTGTCTATATCAATATCATCACGCAGCAAGATAACAAACTCATCACCACCAAAGCGGCATAGTACATTTTCTTGAGAAATGAATGTTTGTAACCGATTCGATGCTTCAACCAATAAAGCATCACCCATACTATGGCCATATGAGTCATTCACGTGCTTAAAACGATCTAAATCTAAAAACAGTAAAGCAAGCTTACCGCCCTCTTTTTCCGCTTGATAAATAGATTGCGACAATTTACTGGAAAATAAAGAGCGGTTGGGTAAGCCAGTTAATACATCATAGTTGGCCAATCGGCGTAAGTCGGCCTCAGTGCGTTTACGATCGGTGATATCAGAGAATACCACCACGTAATGAGTAGCCTCGCCATTTGCATTCAAAATTGAAGAGACGTTTAACCACACAGCGCACTGCTGATCGTTGGCGCATGCGACAGTACATTCTCCGGTCCAACTCAACCCATGCTGCAACAGATCTGCAATATGGGTACCTGAGTTTTTGCCGAGCAATACCTCAGAGAAAGATTGGCCTATTAGCTTGCTGGACGTAAAACCTAGAATATCTTGAGCAGCTTTGTTGGTCACCTGGATCAGCTCATCTCGGTCATAAATAAGAACGGCTTCGGTGGTATTTTCAAATGCTTGAGCTAATAGATAAACATCATCTTTAAGCTGACGTTGCTCGGTAATGTCAGTGTAAATGCCCGCAACTCGCTCGATTTCACCATTAAGACGATTACGCTCAACGGGTCGCCCTAATACTCGGATCCAGCCCCAAGTTAGATCATTACGCTGATAACGATACTCCACTTCAAAGCGATCGACTCGCTCTTCGATCATATCTTTCCAGGCTATTAGAACGTTACTTTTATCTTCATTATGAATAGGGATTTGAGCGAGTTTAAAGTAGACATGACTTTCCTTAGCACTCAATAATCCACCCACATTTTCAAGCCTAAAGATATCGGTCTCTAGGTGCCACTCCCACAGCTCGGAGTCACTGCCTTTTAATGCTTGTTTGAGTCGATTCTCACTTTCTGTCAGTGCAGAGTTTATACTTCGAAATGCCATTACCTGTCGTTGCCTAATAAAGATAACCGCTAAACCAATTAGCAAAATCCCTATTAACATTAGGCCTTTAAACCAGCGAGTTTGCCACCAGTACATTTCAACTTCAAAGGAGAATGAAAAAGGTTCAGCTGACCAAACTTCATTCTGTAAGCTGATTATCTCAAGTATATGAGTGCCTGAATCTAAACCAGAAATATTAAGTTGAGATTGACCATCTAAGAAGATAAAACTGCCACCATTTTTATCTTCTGGCCGGCGTAAACGGTACTGAAGTTGTAGCGGTTTTTCATTGAGATAGTTTGAGCGAGCTAATTGGAAACTCACCAATTGCGCGCCAGGTAAAATATGATGTCCCTGTTGTGGAACTAGACTAATTTCAGTTCGAGATTCAAAGTAAACTTCCATCGACTCAAGCAATATCGTGTCTTTTATCGTTCTATTCTTAAGCTTGTCGACATCCAGTAACATCGCACCGTCAGGAGTGCCAATATAAAGCCCTTCTGCTGAAGTGAGCACAGCCCCTTCGTTAAGCTCGTCACTAATAAATCCATCTTCTGGGGCAATGACAACAATATCTTCAGTTAACGTATCAAAGCGAATAATGGATCGCGGACAACCAATCAACCGATAGCGACCAACTTCTTCAATAAAATAAACACTATTACAGTCAACCTTCCAATCACCTGTTAAAGAGCGCGTTAAACCTGTTTTATGGTTGTATTCAACCGCACCACGATTCTTAAGTCCTAACCACCAAAGTTCAGGCTCTACTTCTCTAATAATGCTAACCGAAGCCGCTCCTTGCCCCTCACCAAGCGGCGCAGTGACTGGACGATAGTGATTATCTTTATCCAAATAACCGAATAAACGATCACCACCAAGCCATAAGCGCTGTGAACTATCACGCCCAACCTGTTTAACCTTTTGTATTTGAACAATGCTCTTATCAGCACTTAGACTTACATATTGGGGTTTTGCCAAACCTGGCTCCCAAAAGAACAGCCCACGGTTGGTGGCAAACCAAATCCGCCCTTGGATCAGCGTGTCGAAATAGGTGTTATAAACCGTTTTATTCTCTAGACTGCCTGTTCCTCCCATCCAATCTGCAAATGTCTGCGTATGGAAGGTTTTTGTATTAACAACTGAAAGCCCACTGGTGCTAGAGAGCAATATATTTTGCTCATCGAGTGCATCGATATTATAAATACTGTCATTGAGATCGATATTCTGCGGAGTAATGAAATAGGGGTGTTTAGTTTGTCTGTCGATAAGCAAAAGTCCAGCGTCAGTGCCAAGCCACAAATCTTCATCATCAGAATAGATAGACCAAATCACTTCATCTGGCATATTGTAAGGCACTGATTTACTAAACTGCTCAAGCAAGAAATCTGGTGTATCTGCCAGCACTGCAACACCATCACCCGAACCACCGACCCAAATAAGACCAGTATTATCTACAGCGAGATCATGGATATAATCGATATTAGAATTCTGCTTAACTTCATTACCGTATGGTTCTACAAGTTGGGAGTCAGGTTGCCACTTAAGTAAACCGGCACGGCTCGCCAACCAAAGAAACCCATTTTTGTCCTCGGCAATATGAGTAATGTAATAGGGTAGTTGTTCAACCTGTTTGAGGGATAAATCTTGTTCAACTAGCTCAAAGAAACCTTTGCTAGAACTAATCCAGACTCGATTGTTGGAATCTCTAAGTATTTGCTCAATGCGTCCATAAGTTTCTTGCCAAGCAAGTACCGCGACTCTTTCACCAACCTTATCTCGGACCTCAATTCTTGCTTCGGTCGCCACCACGATTCGATCATCCGAGATCGCCGACATTGCTCGCCAAGGGTAATCTTGATTACTGGTTAGGAAATTTAGTCGTGCTAATGACATTTTGCTGTAGTTAAAACGTAACAGCTCTCCCTCTTCGGTGAGAATGATCCGATTGCCTTGATCATCTTCAATCTGTGAGGTGATGCCCATTCCTGCGAACTCAGGGAAAAGCGTAGGGCTACCAAAAGCGGTAAAAGTATTGGTGAATATGTCATACAGGTAAATGTCGTAGAAGCTACTCACCAGCAAGTGACGTTTACTAAGAGGAGAGACCATTTTAATATGGTTATCAGTGAGCTTAGAGTCTAAGCCAACCTGATCCAGTCTTCTAATTTTGCTACTACCGACACGATAAAGCCCCTCCTCGGTTGCTAACCAAGTAAAGCCATGCTCATCAAAACTGATATCCCATACTGTGCCGTTAATTAGGCCATCACTGGCAGTAAAAATGCGTTGTACCACGCCACTGGCAAATACCGATGTCGAACAGATAAGCAACAAAATGACAAAACCAAACCACTTTTTTATAATTTTTATTCTCATTTGCATATACCCAATTTTGCTTGGATATAGAGGTTTTAAGCCTTAACTTGAATGTATCATTTAGATAACACAGAATCACGCATTGATTAGCACAAATCCCATATTTACGGGATTTAGAGCATAAAAAAAGCGCTCATTTGAGCGCTTGATTTATTAGAAAAGTCTTACTTTTTCTTCTTCTTTGCCTTTGGGTTTGGCAAATCAGTAATTGAGCCTTCATACATCTCTGCAGCAAGACCAACTGACTCATGTAATGTTGGATGAGCATGAATGGTTAATGCTAAATCTTCTGCATCACAACCCATTTCAATGGCTAGACCAATTTCACCAAGCAATTCGCCACCATTAACACCCACAATAGCACCACCGATAACACGATGAGTCTCTTTATCGAAGATAAGCTTAGTCATACCTTCGCTCGCATCTGATGCGATAGCACGGCCACTTGCAGCCCAAGGGAAAGTTGCAGTTTCGTAAGATACGCCCTGCTCTTTGGCTTCTTTCTCAGTTAGGCCAACCCACGCGACTTCTGGATCTGTGTAAGCAATTGATGGAATAACTTTAGGGTCGAAGAAGTGCTTAAGACCAGAGATAACTTCAGCAGCAACATGACCTTCATGCACACCTTTATGCGCAAGCATTGGTTGACCAACGATGTCACCGATAGCAAAGATATTAGGCACGTTAGTACGCATCTGCTTATCAACATTAATGAAACCACGCTCATCAACATTAACACCCGCTTTCTCAGCGTCTAGGCCTTTACCATTTGGCGTACGACCAATAGCAACCAGCACTGCATCGTAACGCACAGGCTCGCTTGGTGCTTTCTTGCCTTCCATAGTAACGTAAATGCCGTCTTCTTTAGCTTCAACTGCGGTCACTTTAGTTTGCAAAATTAAGTTGAATTTCTTCTTAATTTGCTTAGTGAAAACACGCACAACATCTTTATCAGCCGCTGGAATAACTTGATCGAACATCTCTACAACATCGATCTCGCTACCTAGAGACGAGTATACAGTCCCCATTTCTAGACCGATAATACCACCGCCCATAACCAATAACTTACCAGGTACTTCTTTAAGCTCTAGTGCGTCAGTTGAATCCCAGATACGTGGATCTTCATGCGGGATAAACGGTAGTTGAATTGGACGAGAACCTGCAGCAATAATTGCATGTTCAAAATGGACCACTTTAACGCCGTCTTCGCCTTGAACTTCTAGCGTGTTAGGGCCAGTGAACTTACCAAGACCATTAACCACATCAACTTTACGCATTTTAGACATTCCGCCTAATCCGCCAGTAAGCTGACCAATTACTTTCTCTTTAAAGCCACGAAGCTTATCAAGATCAATCTTTGGCTCACCAAAAACAACACCGTGATCGGCAACAGCTTTAGCTTCTTCAATCACCTTAGATACATGAAGCAATGCTTTAGATGGGATACAACCAACGTTCAAACAAACGCCGCCCAATGTGCTGAAGCGTTCAACGATGACAGTATCTAGACCTAGATCCGCAGCACGGAATGCCGCTGAATAGCCCGCAGGGCCTGCGCCTAGTACAACTACCTGAGTTTTGATTTCGTTACTCATGTTTTCCTCTATTCTTTTTATTTCGTTGGCGGAAGCACCGTCTCAACGATAAAGTGTGGCCAAATTAGGATAGATCCTTTGTAGGTGGCCGCATTTTAACCTTTGTTTGATACTGATCACAATCCTAGTCGTAACAGAAAAAAGGCCGCTCAACATGAGCAGCCTTCAACTTTACAAAATAAGCGTACGAATATCGCTGAGGATGCTGGAAAGCGTGACGCTGAATCGCGCCGCCATAGCACCATCAATAACACGGTGATCGTAAGATAATGACAGTGGTAGCATTAACTTAGGCTCAAAGTCTTTACCATTCCACTTAGGCTTCATTTCAGATTTAGACACACCTAAAATAGCCACGTCAGGATAGTTAACGATAGGCGTAAATGCCGTACCACCAATACCACCTAGACTTGAGATAGTGAAGCAGCTGCCCTGCATATCGGCAGACTTCAATTTGCCATCACGAGCACGAACAGAGATATCCATCAATTCACGTGAAAGCTCCACAATGCCTTTCTTATCGACATCACGTACCACTGGCACCATTAAACCATTTGGCGTATCAACAGCGACACCAATATGGAAGTACTTTTTCTGGATCAGTGACTCACCGTCAGCACTTAAACTTGAGTTAAATACTGGGAATTCAGCTAACGCTTTGGCAACCGCTTTCATCATAAATACTAGCGGCGTGATCTTGTAATCCGCTTTCTTCTTAGCAGCCAAAGTGTTCTGGTCTTTACGGAACGCTTCAAGCTCAGTGATATCTGCTTCATCAAACTGCGTCACGTGCGGTATGGTTACCCAGTTACGATGCAGGTTAGGGCCAGAGATCTTCTGGATACGGCTTAGCGGTATCTCTTCGACTTCACCAAACTTGGCGAAATCAACTTTTGGTGCAGCAATCACGTTCAAACCACCCGCACCACCCGCAACAGCGGTAGCAGCAGAGGCTTTAGGGCGACTCAGCTCATATTTAATAAAGGCTTGAACATCTTCTTTTAGAATACGTCCTTTACGGCCTGTACCTTTAACAAGCGTTAAGTCAGCACCAAACTCACGTGCTAAACGGCGTACTGCTGGTGATGCATGTACCGCGCCTGTTTTAGGTTGGCTGCCGGCACTTGGATGATGCGGCACCGGTGGCTTACTTGCCGCCGGCGCAGCTGGTGCTACCGGAGCAGGTGCACTTGCTACCGGAGCAGGTGCTGCGACTGGAGCAGGTGCACTTGCTGCTGGAGCAGGTGCTGCGACTGGAGCCGTTGCTACCGTTTCAATGCTAGCGATTACGCTACCTTGAGACACTTTATCACCAAGCTTAACAGTCAATCCAACCACTTTACCGGCAACAGGTGCAGGGACTTCCATGGTCGCTTTGTCAGTTTCTAGCGTGATAAGGCCTTGATCAAGCGTGACTTCATCGCCAATAGCAACGAGTACTTCAATCACGTCAACATCCGCTGCATCACCAATGTCTGGCACAGCAATTTCTTGCACTGCACTCACACTCGCTGTCGGCGCTGGTGCAACAGGCGCTTCAGGTGCAGCCACAGGGGCTGATGCTGGAGCGGCAGCGCCAACTTCTAGCATCAATACTAATGAGCCCATAGACACTTTATCGCCAACATTCACTTTAAGTTCTTTAACGATACCTGCTGAAGGTGCTGGCACCTCCATAGTGGCTTTGTCTGTCTCAAGCGTAATCAAACCTGTATCCGCTTCAATCTTATCGCCTACGGCAACTAAGACTTCAATCACATCAACATCTGCTGCATCACCGATATCAGGCACTGCAACTTCAATTACTTGGGTACTTGTCGCTACTGGTGCTGGAGCAGCTGGAGCGACTTGAGCAGGAGCAGAAGGTGCTGGAGTCGCTACAGGAGCAGGAGCTTCTGCAGCAGGCGCTTCGCTTGCCGCTGCCGACATCATCGCAATCAACTTACCTTCTGACACGGTATCGCCTACAGCCACTTTAAGCTCGCTCAATACACCAGCAAAAGGCGCTGGGATATCCATAGTTGCTTTGTCACTTTCAACCGTAATGATTGATTCTTCTGCTGCAAGCGTATCGCCTACAGCAACACAGATTTCAATAACCTGAACTTCATCACCACCGATATCAGGAACCAAAACTTCTTTTAATTCAGCCATTTTGTTTCCCTCTTACGCGTACTGTGGGTTGATCTTGTCAACGTCGATACCATACTCTTTGATGGCTTTAGTTAGCACATCAACAGGTAGCTCGTTACGGTCAACAAGGGCTTTCAGAGAAGCAATTACAATGAACTTAGCGTCAACTTCAAAGTGGTGACGTAGGTTTTCACGGCTGTCACTGCGGCCGAAACCGTCTGTACCAAGTACTTTGTAGTCAGTTGGTACGTAAGCACGTAGTTGCTCACCGTATATCTTCATGTAGTCAGTCGCCACAATCGCTGGCGCATCTTTCGATAACACTTCACTGATATATGGCACTTTTGGTGTTTCAGTTGGGTGCAGCATGTTGTAACGTTCTGCAGCCTGACCATCACGAGTTAGCTCGTTAAAGCTCGTGACGCTGAATACGTCTGTGGTGATCCCAAAATCTTTTGAAAGAGCAATAGCCGCTTTGCGAACTTGCTCTAAGATGGTGCCACTACCCATTAATTGCACAGAACCTTTACCACTACCTTGCAGGGTTTCAAGCTTGTAGATACCTTTAACGATACCTTCTTCGCTGCCTTCTGGCATAGCTGGCTGCTCGTAGTTCTCGTTCATCGTCGTTAGGTAGTAGAAAACATCTTCCTGCTCACCATACATACGACGAATACCGTCTTGTACCACAACTGCGATTTCGTAACCGTAAGTTGGGTCGTAAGAGATACAGTTTGGAATAGTGTTAGCCAACACATGACTGTGACCATCTTGATGCTGCAGACCTTCACCGTTTAGGGTTGTACGACCTGACGTACCACCAACCATGAAGCCACGTGCACGCATATCACCCGCTGCCCAAGCCATGTCACCAATACGTTGGAAACCAAACATTGAATAGTAGATGTAGAACGGGATCATTGGGGTATCGTTAACTGAGTAACTGGTCGCCGCAGCAACCCAAGATGACATTGCACCTAACTCATTAATACCTTCTTGCAATACCTGACCGGTTTTATCTTCGCGGTAGTAGGCAACTTGATCAGAATCTTGTGGTTCGTACTTTTGCCCTTCGTGAGCGTATATACCGACTTGGCGGAATAGACCTTCCATACCAAAAGTACGCGCTTCATCAGGAATAATAGGAACAATCTGCTTACCAATCTTCTTGTCTTTAAGTAGTGCAGTCAAAATACGCACAAATGCCATGGTGCTTGAGATCTGACGACCGTTTGAACCTTTAAGCACTGAATCAAAGATCTTCAATGATGGCACTTCAATCTCTTGTGAGAACTTCTCACGACGAGCAGGCATTGCACCGTGTAGTTCGGCGCGGCGCGCTTTTAGATACTGAACTTCTTCAGAATCTGCACCTGGATGATAGAAAGGAATATCCTCTAACTGATCATCGCTAATTGGGATATTGAAACGATCGCGGAAGTATTTAAGTGATTCAACACCCATCTTCTTCACGTTATGCGCGATGTTCTTACCTTCGCCCGCATCACCCATACCGTAACCTTTAACAGTTTTAGCTAGGATTACAGTTGGACGACCTTTAGTGTTTTTAGCATGCTGTAGTGCAGCAAAAATCTTAACTGGATCATGACCGCCACGGTTTAGACGCCAGATGTCATCATCTGACATGTTAGCAACCATCTCGGCAGTTTCAGGGTACTTACCAAAGAAGTGCTCACGGGTGTATGCACCGCCTTTAGCTTTACAGTTCTGGTATTCACCATCGACGGTTTCTTCCATCAATTGCAGTAACTTGCCGCTAGTGTCACGTGCAAGTAGTGGATCCCAGTAACGACCCCAAATCACTTTAACCGCTTCCCAGCCTGCGCCGCGGAATTCGCCTTCAAGTTCTTGGATAATCTTACCGTTACCGCGAACAGGGCCGTCAAGACGCTGCAAGTTACAGTTAACGATAAAGCATAAGTTATCTAACTCTTCGCGGGCAGCAAGACCGATAGCACCTAATGTTTCAGGCTCATCACATTCACCGTCACCTAAGAAACAGTAAACCGTTTGCTCTGAGCAATCTTTTAGACCACGATCGGTTAGATACTTAAGGAAACGTGCTTGGTAAATGGCTTGGATTGGACCAAGACCCATAGATACCGTCGGGAACTGCCAGTAGTCAGGCATCAATTTAGGGTGCGGGTACGAAGATAAACCTTTGCCATCAACTTCTTGACGGAAACCATTCATCTGATCTTCGCTAATGCGGCCTTCAAGGAAAGAGCGCGAGTAGATACCCGGTGCAATATGGCCTTGGAAGTAAACCAAATCGCCGCCGTCTTTTTCATTTGGACCGCGGAAGAAGTGGTTAAAACAGACGTCATAAATCGTTGCACTTGATGCAAAGCTAGAGATGTGACCACCTAGCTCTAGATCTTTCTTAGAACCACGTAGAACCATCGCCAATGCATTCCAACGAACGATAGCGCGAATTCGACGCTCCATCTCTTGGTTGCCTGGCATATGAGGCTCTTGGCCTGAAGGGATTGTGTTCAAGTAAGCGGTAGTCGCTTTGTAAGGTAGATGAGTACCATTACGACGCGCTTTATCAATCAACTTCTCTAATAGGTAGTGCGCGCGTTCAGGGCCTTCTTGCTCTAATACCGCTTGCAGTGAATCTACCCATTCCTGAGTTTCTAGTGGATCTAAATCTTGTAGCATATGTTCAGACATGACGCTGTCCTTCCCTATATACATTAATAATAAATGAAAAATATGGATAAAACGGTGTTGGCTTGTGCCTAATCACCGCTCTTTAAACGGCGCAGACTACGCTGCAACCGGCTATCTTCTTCCCTTACAGACAACATGACCTCTTCAATGTAACTTAAGTGTTCATTGGAGGCCTCTCTTGCTGCTTCTGGGTCACGGCGTACGATGGCAGCAAGCAATGCTCGTCTGTGATCGTTTGCCATGGTAGAGGCTTCTTCGCGTCGGCTTAAAAGCTCTAAGTTCTGTGCCACGTTTTTATGCAGCACAGGAGATAAACTTAAAACAAGATGTAGCATCGCCACATTATGTGATGCTTCAGCCACTGCACGGTAAAAACGTACAATCGCGTTAGCTTGATTTTCAACACCTGTCGCCGCTTCCACTTCGAGTATGGTGCGCTTGATATTTTGCATATCGGCATCATTACCACGCAATGCAGCAAAATAGGCCATCATGCCTTCAGTTGCATGACGAAACTCCAGCAAGTCATATTGACTTTCAGAGTCTGAATGCATGAGTTCAACGATAGGGTCGGCAAGACTTTGCCAAAGTTGTTCTTTTACATAGGTACCGCCACCTTGGCGGCGCATCAACAAGCCTTTTGCTTCTAGCTTTTGAATAGCTTCACGCAGTGATGGCCGTGACACTTCAAACTGCAGCGCCAATTCACGCTCAGGCGGAAGCTTTTGTCCTGGTTGAATACTGCCTTCCAGAATCATCTGTTCTAGCTGACCCATAATGACGTCAGATATTTTTGGCTGGTTTATTTTGCTATAAGCCATGTGGCCCTCAGCTCCTATTGTAAATTGGTCTTACCAATTTAATTGACTGAGCGCACTTTATCAAATCACACTTTAGATGTCTAGTTCGTGATCTGCATCATATGCATGCGCGATGTGTGAGCATAGCTGATTTTTTTCAACATGGGGTCAGACCAATGTTCCAATTGATATGTTTATCGTTGAAAAGTCTCTTAACAGCCTGCATTAGTAACGATTAAAAATTCTAGCGATACAAAAAGAGGGTCGCTTATTCACAGCAGACCCTCACATTTGGTTAAAGCGTTAGTGTGATTAACTCACCACCCCAAAAATTGTCATCAGCGACAGTACAGTAATCAGTAAGATAAAGTTACGTTTACTCAGCTGTAAAAGTGCAATCGTCGACTGCACACACACTGGCGCCGAAGAAGCTTCAGGTAGCTCCTCCGCTTCAATAGCGACTGTAGTAATAATATCTCGAGCCTGTGCTTTAGGATTAAGCGCTAACCCCATCCAAGATGAAATAGACTGCCTAAACTGGCCACTTAGTACATAACCAAAGGCAAAAATACGGCTTGGGAGCCAATCGAGTATAAAGAGTAGGGTATCAACCAATGGCAGTGAAAGCTCACGCTTACGACTATCTTCACTATAAAAGCGTACGGTACAATACAGCACTGCGCCAACAGGTCCGAAAATGATTAGGTATAAGGCAATGGCGCCATAATAACGATAATTAATCCAAGCAACGCTCTGCCCCACATGCTCACCTAGCTCCTGCTCAGTTACAGACTCAAGGCATTTGCTAGAGTCCAACTCAGCGGCATAGTTAAAACATGCTTGAGAGTCTCCACGACATGCCGCTTGAATATAGCGTTTAAAAGCTTGTCTTTGCTGGTTATGGCTAAAGCATAAAACTGCGACTGCAACCCACAAAACTAGGCTTACAGCTCCCCAAACCATGCCAGATACAAACCAAGAGACAATATTGATCGACAGTGCTGGTAATAGGAGCGCTAACGCCATCATCAATGTCGAACGCACTTGTTTATCACCAAACAACGCCTGATGATACTTAGCCAGCAGCACATCAAATTGCCAAGCGTCGGGCAGTAAACGCATGCGCTCAACAAAAATTGCGATTAATAACGAAAATAAAGCCATCGGATTCCATCCTCTATCTTCTAACTCAAAATAAGATCAGCGGCGCTAAAGTAATCCTTTAAAGCGTTGCCAATCAAAACTATCACCAGGATCGGTTTTTCGCCCAGGTGCAATATCACAATGACCCACAATCCTATCAGGTGTTAACGCCGGATAATGAGTAATCAATGTATTGGTTAATTCAGCTAAGCAGGCATACTGCTCATCGGTGTAGTCAATGTCATCAGAGCCTTCAAGCTCAACCCCTAAGGCAAAATCATTACAACCCGTTCTACCATCAAATACAGACACACCGGCATGCCAAGCTCTATCATCGCACGACACATACTGCACCAGCTCGCCGTCACGTCGAATAAGGAAATGCGCCGAAACTTGCAAGCCATCCAACTCTTTAAAACTTGGGTCTGCAGTGACATCTAAACAACCTTGGAACAGCTGATCAATGTAAGGTAAGCCAAAGCGACCCGCCGGCAAACTAATGTTATGTACAACTAACAAGCTGACTTCTTTTAACGGCCGCAAATTAAAATGCGGCGATAAACAAAAGCGTGCTTGAGTGAACCAGCCATCAATAACAGTGAATGACAATTTAAGCCTATAAATCTATATAGATAGTAGCACCACTTTATCAGGTTTAACCCTATGAATATAGTTGATGTTGAAGCTGACAAGCCCATAGATTTAAAACATTAAAATCGATAATACTAGGCTTTATGTTAAGATAAATACCCTATAAAATTACCCGTAAACTATGACGACTTAAAGTCAGTAAGGACAGCACATCATGCTTGAAAATGACATTCGACTCTCAGTCAAAGCCGCACTTGACGAAGATTTAGGTCATCAAGATGCTCACTCTTCGGTTTCACTGTCACAGCGCTGCGACGCGGATATTACTGCTCAACTTATTCCAGCAGATAGAATCGCACAAGCAACATTAATTACCCGCGAAGAGGGTGTTTTTTGTGGTAAGGCTTGGGCCGAGCAAGTATTTAATCAGCTCGGTGGCGAAGTTGCGCTGCATTGGCATGTGGATGATGGTGACTTAGTCGTACCGAACCAACTACTGTGTGAATTAGAAGGCCCTGCACGCGCAATTCTAACTGGCGAGCGCACGGCAATGAACTTCATTCAAACACTTTCCGGCGTAGCCACGCTAACCAAGCATTACGTTGACCGTTTATCAGGCACTCATACACAGTTGTTAGATACTCGAAAAACCATTCCTGGCCTGAGAACCGCGCAGAAATATGCGGTAACTTGTGGTGGTGGCAAAAACCATCGCATCGGGTTATTTGATGCATTCTTGATAAAAGAGAATCACATCATGGCTTGTGGCAGTATCGCCTTAGCCATTGCAGCAGCTCGAGCGCTACATGCAGACAAGCCAGTAGAAGTGGAAGTTGAGAGTATTGCAGAGCTGACCCAAGCACTCGATGCAGAGTCAGATATTGTGATGCTAGATAACTTTGATATCACCATGATGCTAGACGCAGTTGAGCTTAATAAGCAGTATAAAGCCAAAGGCAAGGGCGTAAAGCTTGAAGTATCCGGTGACGTCACCCTTGAAACCATTGCTGATTTCGCAAAAACTGGCGTCGATTATATTTCAGTCGGTGCGCTAACTAAGCATGTACGGGCATTGGATCTATCTCTAAGACTTAAATAGCCGTATTAAATAGCACTATATCTAGCAAAGGTTTTATTGGTCATTTAAAGCCTTTGCCAACTTCCCCGCGCAAGTTGAACTTAGCCCGCAATAAATACTTTCATTCACTGCTTATAATTCAATCGCCAAATATTTGATCATTGTTATTCTGGCTTATCTATTACCCTCTTTGCTTAAACATTCATCACTCTGGTTCATTTACCGTCGCAACAATAAACAGTGAACGCTCAAATAACAACCAAGCAAAAGTAATTAGCTCTTTTTATAAAATTGTCGCCGTTTATACCAAGCTCACAGATCAGCATTAAAGTTGTTAATAAGGCAATAATAAGCAAAGTGATAAGCCAAACTGCCATATTCAGCACTAAGCTCTAACTTGCCTTGGCACATGTTATGCCACCGCCTAGATGTTACAAGTTTGTAAGGAAATAATCCTAAACGGCAAAGATACTCGCCAAGATCAAGCTTACTTCAAACCAAGTTAATGGACTCTCAAACTTCGCATTAAAATGCACAAAAAACAGCCAGCAGCAGTACCAACCGAAACTGTGAACAAGTTAACAAAAACAGCGCTGCACTGGCGAAACATGCAAAATATTTCAGGATTGAAGCTTTAGACGGCGCTAATCTATTCATCTAACGGTAAGCGCCTTAAAAATGACACAACAGCATTAATCGTCAATATCTCCCGCAGTGACAATATATTGCTAGAACTTTTTGATACTACAAACACTACTTTTAGATGAATTGGCCATTAGTTTGCAACTTTGTGCTCATTTGCTATTCCAATTTATTTAACTTTGTACTAACTTTGCCTGTAGCCGAGACAGTTACTAGACAACCTCGGGCTTTATGGTTATTAACTTGAGTTTTTAGCAGTGCAAAGCTAAGTCGATTTCAATTTGCGTTATAGCATTCAATTTATTCAAGGCTATATCTAAAATGGGAATAACCGCTGGTAAATATGTATGCTAAATAGGCTATAGATATTTAACATGTAACATGAGGCAAAAGTAGTTTAGTTATCTCTTAATGTTTTATAAAAGAGAGCCCCAAAATATCTACCGATACGTTGGGACTAACTTTTAAAACCACTTGAAGCGATGAATGATTAAACTAACTGTTGTAATGGCTGCTGAACTAACTGTTAAAGTGGCTATAGCAACGTAAATGCTAGACCTTATATTTATAAAAAGTACAACCAATTAAAAACAAAGATAGACACTGACACCTTAGGTCGCGCTAAGCGTCTTATCGGGTAGTAAGCAGCAACTTTAGTGCTTAACCCGCTGACAATTAGCTTTGGATTTGGCGACATGCTAGCGCAGGAGCATCAAGCAAGGTTGAAGCACTATTAAACTAAGTAGTGGTATGTGCATCAATATGTGACCTCATTAAACTACGGCACATAGCACTCACTTGAAGCTTTCTAATGGAGATAGACATGACTATGATTTCAAATAGAGCAATGATGAACAAATCACAAATGAGCAAAGCTAAGGGCTTCACCCTAATTGAATTGATGATCGTTGTAGCGATTATCGGTATTTTGGCAGCGATCGCGATTCCTGCATATCAAGATTACACCAAGAAAGGTGCTGAAAATGCTTGTGGCATGGAGCTAAAAGCTTATGCCAATGCAGCGCAAATTACTTTGCATGAAGGTGGTACGCCTAAACCAGCCCCAACTACTGGCTCTTGCTTATCAATTACTACAGCAACTTCCATCGGGCAAACATTGACAGGTAAGCCAAGAAGTCCTGGTAAAGATGACCAAATACTTGTGCTGGGTTACACTGTTGGCAGCTAAGAGTTAAGGCTGTGAAAATAAACAAACCGCTCAATTGAGCGGTTTTTTATTCAATAACAAAGGCTTCGACGCTTCCTCTCCATCCTATCAAATAATGTCCACAAACACTATGTCAACGAATGATAAGTTCATATCCTCTGGGGTTAAGTTATAATCAACATATTTTGACTATAAATCAACTAAATCCACTGCACACGTGCACGCTTGCTCTTAATCACCCAACAGCTAAAAGCCAATGCGGTCACGAACATGCCAAATTTTCGAGAGCAGCAATAAAGCGCTGCAAAATTAATAGCTAATTAGGCCGTTAAACCAAATACGCGGCATAAATGCTGCTTTAAGCTCTTCGCTTTGATATGTTCCCAATACCATATATGTAACAACAATCGTCAAAATACATAGCTGTAAACGGTGTAACAGAGTTAACTTGTAATGCTGAAAGCTCAGAGTTTGCACTGACAGTGCAAGCATCACGACCAGCAGTAATTGCGCCATTGGCATAACCACTACACCACTAAATAAAGAATAAATCAGCGCTGCTACCGTTGCATAGATAATCGGTACTGATTGACTGTTTGCGCTATTTTTCAATGTCGCTAAAAACTGATATATCCAATACATAACCCAAGCCGTCAATACAACACAAGCAATCACGCCATACTCATAAAGCTGCTGCATCACAGAGTTGTGTGGATGAGCACTTGCTAAAGGCTTATTTTCCGCCCAGCTGAAACTCATCGGGCCAAAGCCAGTCCATGGTCGCTCAGGAATTGCATGCAACACATAAAGCCATAGATCGATTCGCCCAGATGACGTGGTTCTTATTTCAAAACTTGTTGTATCCATCAACCAGGTTGGTATAAGAAAAATTAAAACAAACCAAAGGATAATTCCAAGCAACATAGACTTCAATGAGGCTACAATAATCCTATTACGAATCTCTTTAGGCGAGAACAATGCAATAACTGCAAGTGCCAATACTAGCGATAGTATTGCTCCGCGCGCTTCAGTTTGTAACAGTGCCAACCAATGCAGAGCAATCAATGCTATAGATATTTTTTTAAACCTTGCTAATAAAGGCAAAACAAAAGGCAAGAAAAGCAGCGGTAGCAGCATCACCTGCAGTTGATTAAAAAATCGCACGTTAACATAACCCAATAATAAGCCATGAATATTGAAGCTTT
This sequence comes from Shewanella sp. 10N.286.54.B9, assembly GCF_041468565.1. Taxonomy (NCBI): domain Bacteria; kingdom Pseudomonadati; phylum Pseudomonadota; class Gammaproteobacteria; order Alteromonadales; family Shewanellaceae; genus Shewanella; species Shewanella sp. 10N.286.54.B9. The sequence goes on along the minus strand of NZ_JBFRIY010000016.1, from coordinate 7,143 downwards.
GTGCATCTAAATAGGAGAACAGCAGAAACAGAATATATTTGTAAAATGTTAGCAGAGAAAACAGCAAGCTAAAGCCATAAATAAGGCCAAGCAGCTTATCTTGCTCAACCACTCTCATACAGGCTGACAAAAGATAAAACGCAACGATTAGCAAGACGATACTTGCAATCTCGACCAAGCCCCAATAGGGATGTTTGCTAACTAATGCAGAATAAGCAGCTAAACAAATAAATCCAGCTGTAACGAATTGAGTCGCTCTTGAAACTACTGGCAGATGCACATCTCTGACTACAAGCAGGCCTAGCGAAAAAATGCCTATAAAACCAACCGCAATCACACGCTTTAAATCATACTCACTACCTATTTCTAACACACCAATTAGGTTATAAGAAAAGACAGTGCTGAGCATAAAACATATAACAAATAGTATAAGCACTGCCCAAGAATAGGTTTTCAACGACACTCTTTTATCTCCAAACATGAATATTGTGAACGTTTACTGTTCTCGGGTAGTCATTACTCATTACAAGCCAGTGGTATGGCTACGACTTTAACCAAACATTCGCCAGATTAGTTCATTTTTAATTAGTAATTCAACTATATAAAACGTCAATTTCAAGGCACTAGCACGACATCTTTTAAGTAAAATTAAAAACAGCCTGCGAAACAAATATAAACCTTTGTTTTTAAAATAAATAACCACCACCTTTAAAACAACTTTTTTCTGTCACTCCGACAATTATTTTTATAAAAACATTCATGACAAAACCTATAAAAAACGTTATGATTTTTATACTTGTGTGCAACGGAAACGCCTATGCCATCCACTGGCCTACATTTGGGATTATCGACACTTTTTATTCGTAAAGGACTGCTTAGCGAAGAACAGTTGGCGCAAGCAATTGCGCAATCCCGAAAACACAAACAGTCTCTGGTGCGAACCATAGTAACCATTAAATTACTTTCAGCGCGTGAAGTTGCCGATCTTTGCTATGAAGAATATGGTACACCGCTACTCGATCTAAATGAATTTGATATTGCGGCTATTCCTGAAGATTTCCTCAATAAAAAGTTAATCGATAAGCACAAATGCTTACCGCTATTTAAGCGCGGTAATCGCCTCTATATCGCCACTTCAGATCCGACCAACATTGCCGCATTAGAGGATTTTCAATTCAGCGCAGGCTTACACGCCGAAGCGATCTTAGTTGAAGACGATAAACTCACTAAAGCACTAGAGAGCGTACTCGAAGAGGATATTAGCGCCCTAGATCTAAGCGCTATCGATGAAGAGGCACTCGCAGGTATTGAAGTTAGCGATACCGACAAGCGCGATGAGGAGCAAAACGACGGTAAAGATGACGCCCCAATCGTCATCTATATTAATAAAATCCTCACCGACGCCATCCGTAAAGGCGCATCAGATCTGCACTTTGAACCTTATGAGAAGCGCTACCGTATTCGCTTTCGCATCGATGGTATTTTACAAGAGGTGTCTGAGCCGCCAGTCAATTTATCGGCTCGTATATCGGCGCGCTTAAAAGTGATGTCAAAACTTGATATCGCCGAGCGCCGCGTACCGCAAGATGGCCGTATCAAGATGAAGATGTCCCGTACAAAATCCATCGATTTTCGAGTCAGCACTTTGCCCACTATTTGGGGTGAAAAAATCGTAATGCGTATTTTGGATTCATCTTCTGCGCAGCTAGGTATTGAAAAACTCGGTTATGAAGATGACCAAAGACTGATGTATGAAGAGATGCTAGCTAAGCCCCAAGGGATGATATTAGTGACCGGCCCTACCGGTTCTGGTAAAACCGTATCGCTTTATACTGGACTTAATATTCTTAATACTGCCGAGCGTAATATCTCCACCGCCGAAGATCCGGTTGAGATAAATCTTGAAGGCGTTAACCAAGTTCATATTAACCTTAAAGCGGGTTTAACCTTTGCCTCAGCGCTGCGCTCATTTCTACGCCAAGATCCCGATGTAGTGATGGTCGGTGAAATTCGCGACTTAGAAACCGCCGAAATTGCTATTAAGGCAGCGCAAACCGGTCATTTAGTATTATCGACCTTGCATACTAACTCTGCTGCAGAAACCTTAACTCGCCTAATCAATATGGGCGTACCAGGCTATAACATTGCCAGCTCGGTTAACCTTATTATTGCTCAACGCCTGTCTAGGCGTCTATGCCAACACTGTAAAGCCCCAGAAGATATACCCGCTGATGAGTTGCTAAAACTGGGTTTTAGCCAGCAGCAAATAGACACCGGAATAACGCCCTATAAACCTGTTGGCTGTGAGCACTGTACAGGTGGTTACAAAGGCCGTGTTGGTATCTATGAGGTGATGAAGATGTCAGATGAGATTGCTCGCACCATTATGGAAGGCGGTAATTCACTGCAAATCCTTAAGCAAGCTAAAACGCAAGGGATGCGAGATCTAAGGGATTCTGGTCTGCTAAAGGTTACTCAAGGTGTAACTAGTATCGCTGAAATAAACCGGGTTACTAGCTTCTAATGCTGATAAAAACAGTGGCTAACGACAATAAAAAGGGCACCGATGGCTATCGCAACCAGACAATCTAAGCAAAATAGAGAAAAGAAAAAAACTCAGAAAAGCCAACCCAAGGTTGTGACTTATTCATGGAAAGGGGTCAGCCGTGATGGTCGTCGCACCTCCGGCGAGCTCAGAGGCGTGTCTAGCGCTGAAATCAGGGCACAACTGAAAGCCCAAGGCGTTATCCCAAAAGCTGTGCGCAAAAAGTCTGCACCGCTGTTTGCCTCTGAGAAAAAAATCAAACCCATGGATATCGCCATGGTCACTCGCCAAATCGCCACCATGCTGGCAGCGGGAGTGCCGATTGTAACGACCTTAGAGCTATTAGGTAAAGGTCACGAAAAACCGAAAGTTCGTGAACTACTGGCAACGATTGTGAATGATGTGCAAGCAGGTATTCCGTTATCGGAAGCATTAAGACCCCACCGACTCTATTTTGATGACCTGTATGTTGATTTAGTTGCTGCGGGTGAGCACTCAGGCTCGTTAGATGCAGTATTTGATCGTATTGCGACTTACCGTGAAAAATCGGAAGCACTTAAATCAAAAATCAAAAAGGCGATGTTTTACCCCATTGCTGTAATAATCGTGGCGATCATGGTTACCGCTCTTTTATTATTATTTGTTGTGCCACAGTTTGAATCTATTTTTCAGGGCTTTGGCGCCGAACTGCCCGCTTTTACTCAGTTAATTGTAAACCTCTCTCGCTGGCTACAAGCCTCTTGGTATATCTTTGTGATTGCTATTGTCAGTAGTATTTGGTTATTTAGACGAACTCACCGTAATTCACAACTGTTTCGCGATAAAGTAGATGTATTTCTGCTTAAAATCCCAATCGTTGGCGAAATTTTACATAAAGGGGCGATGGCAAAATTCGCTCGAACCTTGGCGACCACCTTTGCCGCCGGCGTGCCACTGATTGATGGCTTGGAATCGGCAGCTGGCGCTTCTGGCAATGCGGTTTATAAGAAAGCGGTACTCAATATTCGCACCGAAGTGATGTCGGGCATGCAGATGAATGTTGCTATGCGCACCACAGGGCTATTTCCCGACATGATGATCCAGATGGTGATGATAGGTGAAGAGTCTGGCTCGCTGGACTCAATGCTCAACAAAGTGGCTAACATCTATGAGATGCAGGTGGATGATGCGGTAGATGGCTTATCCAGCTTAATTGAACCGATTATGATGGTGGTCATAGGCACTCTAGTTGGCGGTTTGATTGTCGGTATGTATTTACCTATTTTCCAACTCGGTAATGTTATTGGCGGCTAGACAGCCCCCTAATCTTTAGAAAGAAAATAAAAGAAGAATAATGACTGAATTAATAACTATTTTTGACCAAAACCTTTGGTTGTTTGTCTCGCTGAGCTTCGTGTTTGCTGCGGTTATTGGCAGCTTTTTGAATGTGGTGGTACACCGCTTGCCAGTAATGATGAAAAGAGACTGGCAACAGGAGTGTAATCACTATCTTGCCGAATATAAGCAGCCTGTGTTTGAGCAAAACCAAAAAGCACTTACTGCGCCAATCGATGAGTTTCCTGAAAAGTATAACTTGGTGGTGCCGGGCTCAGCTTGCCCAAAATGTAAAACCAATATCAAGCCGATACATAACTTGCCGATTATTGGCTGGCTGATGCTAGGCGGCAAATGCGCCGCTTGTAAAAACCCTATATCGGCGCGCTATCCAATAGTAGAGCTTATCACCGGCGCTTTAGTGGCTTTTCTAGCTTGGCATTTTGGTCCGACTATAGAGTTTGTCTTCTGCACCATTTTGACCTTTGCTTTAGTGGTGCTGACAGGTATAGATCTTGATGAGATGTTATTGCCCGATCAAATTACTTTGCCACTTTTATGGTTAGGTTTAATCTTAAATCTAAGTGGCACATTTGTGTCGATGTCAGATGCGATAGTGGGCGCCGCCGCCGGTTACTTAAGCCTTTGGAGCGTGTTCTGGGCATTTAAGCTATTAACCGGCAAGGAAGGCATGGGCTATGGCGACTTCAAGCTGTTAGCAGTATTTGGCGCATGGTTTGGCTGGCAAGTGTTACCTTTGGTAATTCTACTTTCATCACTGGTTGGCGCTATTGTTGGCATAACTTTGATCGCATTTAAAAAGCTTAACCAAGGTAACCCTATTCCGTTTGGTCCTTATATTGCTGCAGCAGGTTGGATAGCCATGATATGGGGCGAGTCGATCACTCATTGGTATCTGTCGACGCTTTAATTCTAGGTTCTAGCAAAGACGGTAAAGCCTTAAGCGAACGGTGAAAACTAAAAAAGTGACGGCATAAATGCCGACCTACTTTAAAAGAAGGTGCTGCAACACATGGAATCACCATCGAAAGCTAAATGGTGGTTGCTGTTGATTTGCTAACAGGACGTAGTCCGTCCTAACAGTGAGCTAGCGAACGTCCTAGTACCTAGGAACTTCTAAACTTTTACAATTAATTACTTTTGAGGAACTATGGCTGACTTCATTGTAGGCTTAACGGGCGGGATCGGCAGCGGTAAAACCACCGTCGCCAACCTTTTTGCCGATCTTGGCGTGGTGTTAGTCGATGCCGATATCGTCGCCCGTGAAGTGGTGAGTCCAGGCTCTGAAGGCTTAGCGGCTATCGTTGAACATTTCGGCGCAGACATCCTGCTCACCGATGGAAGCCTAGATCGCTCAAAGCTCAGAGAGCGTATCTTTGACAACGATGAACAACGCTTATGGCTAAATGGCTTACTGCATCCGTTAATCAGAGAAACCATGCTGAAAAACTGTAAAGAAGCTCAATCAAATTATGTAATTATGGTTGTGCCCTTGCTATTTGAGAATGGGTTAGATAGGTTAGTACAACGTACGCTTTTGGTTGATATTTCACCACAGCTGCAACAACAAAGAACAATGGCTAGAGATGATGTCTCCGCCAATCAAGTTCAAAATATAATAGGCAGTCAGGCCACACGCGCCGAGAAACTGTCAAAAGCTGATGATGTCATAGACAATCAAGGAGAGATATCGGCGTTAAAGTGCAAGGTAGACGCACTAAATTCACTTTATTTGAAGATATGCGGTAATACTTAAGCAACGCCATGACTGATTTAATCTATGAACAACCGCTCAATGAAAAAATACGTAGCTATTTAAGGCTAGAGTATTTGGCTGAGCAATTGCAGGCTAATTTAGATCACGATCACCAGCACCGTTGCTTTTACCCGTTATTTTCCCTATGTGAACTCACTGAGCGCTGCGATTACCGTGGTGAAGTGTTGAAAGATTTAGACAGACAACTATTTGCACTCTCTAAATGGCAATCTCTCCCGGCAATCAATAGCGAAGAAGTAGAAACTTATATCGCCAAACTTAGTGTTGCTAGGGAAGTCCTGCAGGTCTCAGAACGTCCGGGACAACAGATAAAACAAGACCGCTTTCTTGCAGCCCTTAGACAACGCTTTAACATGCCTGGAGCAAGTTGTAATTTTGACCTACCACAACTGCATTTTTGGCTGGCTAAATCATGGGAAGTGCGCCAAGCAGAATACCAAGAATGGATGAGTCAGTTTGCCTGCCTACTCTCGCCAATTAATCTGTTACTCGATCTGACACGCCAAACCACTGAGTACACAGAACATCAAGCTGCTGCCGGTTTTTATCAGGGAAACAGCGAGCAAGCTCTGTCACTTATCCGTGTAAAACTCACGCCGGAGCAAGGTTGTTACCCCACGATTAGCGGTCATAAAAATCGTTATGCTATTCACTTTGTACAATTTGATAAGCAGAAACATTCAGACCAATCGATTCAGTTTGAGTTGGCAACCTGCCCTTAAAAACGCTAATATCGTGCCACTGTCACTCAAGCACTAGCTAAATCAATTATGCCTCTTACTGTAAAATGCCCGACCTGCCAAACCGAAGTTACTTGGGATGATACCTCTAAATTCAAACCTTTCTGCAGCGACCGCTGCAAGTTAATCGATCTGGGGGATTGGGCCGCAGAGAAGAACGCCATTCCGGTTAAACCTGAATTCGATCCAGAGATGTTAGATCAACTCGGTTATGATGAAGCGGACTTTTTTATCGATGACGGTTCCATGGATGATAGAAAGCAATGAGCAAACAAGTACATGTTGCAGTAGGTGTCATTGAAAATAGCGCCCAAGAGATTTTACTAGCAAAACGCCATGAACACTTGCATCAAGGCGGTAAGTGGGAGTTTCCAGGCGGTAAAGTTGAATCAGCAGAAACCACTGCTCAAGCCCTTATCAGGGAGCTTAAAGAGGAGGTGGGTTTAGATGTGCTTAACACAACACCTATGATGGAGATCCACCATGATTACGGCGACAAAAAGGTGATACTTGATATCCACTGGGTCAAAGATTTCTCTGGCACTGCACAAGGGCTAGAGGGCCAAGCTGTACAGTGGGTCGCCAAGCAAGATCTAGTTAACTTTGAGTTTCCTGCTGCTAATAAAACAATTGTCGATAAGATTCTAGCAACGATTTAAGCGTAATTAGATAATTGTTAGACATAACACGTAAGCTATCCCCCCATGGGCTTAACAGACATAAATGTTCCAGACATTAAGCCCTAA